>NZ_JAIWJZ010000235.1:0-620 GCF_020216105.1 Enterobacter sp. K16B | reverse complement strand
CCGCCTTCACTGTGAAGGCGGTTTTTTTTCGCACCTGGTAAATCATTACGACGTTTTTTGATACTGGGCGATAAGATCGGGGAGCGGATCCCATCCGCTGCTGTCGGCGTTTTTCACCGCTTCCAGCGCGCTTGCTACGGTGTGGCGGGCCAGTACGGCTAACGACGCCTGCTCGGCCTCTTCGGAAATTGATTTAAAGTACCAGCATGCGTTAGCGCTGACCACGCAGCGGGCCGGCACGTCAGGGCGCGACGCCCACAGTTTTTTATCTTCGATGACCGAAAGGTAGATATCGCGCAGGGTGATCTCTTCCGGCGGGCGACCAAGATGAATGGAGCCATTGCGGCCAAGCGTTGAGACGATAATGCCGTCACGCGTGAGCGGAACCATTAATTTGCGGATGAAGCTCGGGTTCGCTTCCAGGCCGTAGGCCAGAATCGCACTCGTTGAACGTTCGCCCAATTGCTCCGCCATCGCTACGCTGAGAACCATCTGCAAAGCTGTCGGGAAGCGGTAATCTAACATTTTTGTATCCTGGGTTGCGGTGAATCTTGTTCTTTTTGGCACCGCAGAGGTGAATAAGCAATAAACAACAATATAACAAATACGGTTTTTTTTTT
>NZ_JAIWJZ010000045.1:0-48295 GCF_020216105.1 Enterobacter sp. K16B | reverse complement strand
AGGCCCGTCTCACGACGGGCCTTTTTTGACGAAAGGTTGCTTATTCGCGGAACAGCGCTTCGATATTCAGACCTTGCCCCTGCAGGATTTCACGCAGACGGCGCAGACCTTCAACCTGAATCTGACGAACACGTTCACGGGTCAGGCCAATTTCACGGCCGACATCTTCCAGTGTCGCAGCTTCATACCCCAGCAAACCGAAACGACGTGCCAGCACTTCACGCTGTTTGGCGTTCAGTTCGAACAGCCATTTGACGATGCTCTGCTTCATGTCATCGTCCTGCGTGGTGTCTTCCGGGCCGTTGTCTTTTTCATCAGCCAGGATGTCCAGCAGCGCTTTTTCGGAGTCGCCACCCAGCGGGGTGTCAACGGAGGTAATGCGCTCGTTGAGACGCAGCATACGGCTTACGTCATCAACCGGTTTATCGAGTTGTTCGGCAATTTCTTCTGCGCTTGGCTCGTGGTCCAGTTTATGGGACAACTCGCGCGCGGTGCGCAGATACACGTTCAACTCTTTGACGATGTGAATCGGCAGGCGGATCGTACGGGTCTGGTTCATAATAGCCCGTTCGATGGTCTGACGAATCCACCAGGTCGCGTAGGTTGAGAAACGGAACCCGCGTTCCGGGTCAAACTTCTCAACTGCGCGGATGAGACCTAAGTTGCCCTCTTCAATCAGATCCAGCAGAGCCAGACCACGATTGCCGTAACGGCGGGCAATTTTCACGACCAGTCGCAGGTTACTTTCAATCATGCGACGACGCGAGGCCACATCACCACGCAAAGCACGACGTGCGAAATAGACTTCTTCTTCGGCCGTTAGCAGTGGGGAGTAACCAATCTCCCCAAGGTAAAGCTGAGTCGCGTCCAGTACACGCTGTGTGGCGCCCTGCGATAACAGCTCTTCTTCAGCCAAATCGTTATCACTGGGTTCCTCTTCTACTAAGGCTTTTTCGTCAAAAGCCTCTACTCCGTTCTCATCAAATTCCGCGTCTTCATTTAAATCATGAACTTTCAGCGTATTCTGACTCATAAGGTGGCTCCTACCCGTGATCCCTGGACGAGACACCCTGGCTGGCATGCCCCGTCAAATTATCGCTGCGGCAAGTACTGCAGCGGGTTTACGGATTTCCCCTTGTAACGAATTTCAAAATGCAAGCGTGTAGAACTGGTTCCGGTGCTACCCATGGTAGCGATTTTTTGCCCCGCCTTAACTTCTTGTTGTTCCCGGACCAGCATTGTGTCGTTATGGGCGTAGGCACTCAGGTAATCATCGTTGTGTTTGATGATGATAAGATTACCGTAACCGCGCAGAGCGTTACCGGCATACACAACGCGTCCGTCTGCGGTCGCGATGATAGCCTGTCCTTTACTCCCTGCGATATCGATCCCTTTATTTCCCCCTTCGGAGGAAGAGAAGTTTTCGATAACCTTGCCGTCAGTTGGCCAGCGCCATGCAGAGATTGGCGAACTGGATGTCATACTGCTGGCAGTCGGTTCAGTAGAGCTAACCACAGGTGCCGTTACCGGTGCTGTGACAACAGTCGCAGTCCCTTTATTATTCGGCAACATTTTGTTAGCAGTCTGATCACCTGAATCCTCAGAATACGTAATTACAGGTTGTGAAGCAACCACCGTGGTGGATTTTTGTGCAGGCTTAACGCTGTTATTTTGCGCGGTCACGTCGGCTGCGGAAACGGTGTTGCCAGGCGTAAGCGGCGTACCCGTTGCGTTGCCAACCTGCAGCGTTTGCCCGACTTCCAGACCGTATGGGGCCTGCACGTTATTGCGCTGGGCGAGGTCACGGAAATCGTTCCCGGTGATCCAGGCGATGTAGAACAACGTGTCGCCACGCTTCACGGTATAGGTGCTGCCACCGGTATAACTGCCTTTCGGAATGTTCCCATACTGGCGGTTATAGACTATGCGGCCATTTTGGGTCTGAACAGGTTGTTCAACTGGCTGAACCTGCATTGGCTGTGTAACAGGATGTTGCACAGGCTGAATTTGTGGTGTTTGCTGCGGTGCAGCAGTGCCCATTTTAGGTGGCGGCGTGATTAACATTCCGCTGGACGTGTTACCGGAGCCGCTGTTTCCGCCGACGGAACTGACGGGCGCAGGCGCGTTATTAGAACTTGTGCAACCTGCCAGCCAGAGCGAAACCAGTGATAATGCCGCAACACGGCTGATGGTGAATTTAGGGCTTCCCGCGCTCATTTATCCCCCAGGAATGTGTTAACTACCAGTGACTTAAAATTTACCGTGATGGCACGAATCTTTCGCGCCACACCATACGCTGAATTTGCCTTAATAACCCTGGATAATTCCGAGTCTCAGGCTAACTCCCCCTTTACCAGAGGCACAAAGCGCACGGCTTCCACGGTATCGATAATAAACTCGCCGCCGCGGCGACGAACGCGCTTCAGAAGCTGCTGCTCGTCCCCGACGGGCAGAACAAGAATGCCCCCCTCATCCAGCTGCGACAACAGTGCCACAGGTATTTCAGGTGGGGCCGCCGTCACGATGATAGCGTCAAACGGGGCACGAGCCTGCCAACCCTGCCATCCATCACCGTGTCGTGTCGAAACATTATGTAAATCAAGTTGTTTCAGGCGGCGACGCGCCTGCCACTGTAAACCTTTAATCCGCTCAACGGAGCAGACATGATGTACCAGATGCGCCAGGATCGCGGTCTGATACCCCGACCCGGTACCGATCTCCAGCACGCGGGAGTTGGGCGTGAGCTCCAGCAGCTCGGTCATGCGCGCCACCATGTAGGGCTGCGAAATCGTCTGGCCCTGCCCGATGGGTAGCGCCACGTTTTCCCACGCTTTGTGTTCAAACGCCTCGTCGACAAATTTCTCACGCGGAACCCGGGCGAGCGCGTCAAGCACGTGCTCGTCGCGGATCCCCTGTGCGCGGAGTTGCTCCAGAAGAGTTTGTACACGTTTGTTTACCATTGCGCGTTCACTCCTGCGCGATCCAGCCAGCCCGACACCACATCATGCGCGCTATACGCGGTTAAATCTACGTGCAAGGGCGTCACCGAAACATAGCCTTCATCCACGGCGGCAAAGTCGGTATCCGGGCCCGCATCGCACTTCTCGCCGGGAGGGCCAATCCAGTAAAGCGTGTTGCCGCGCGGATCCTGCTGCGGGATCACCTGATCGGCCGGATGCCGGCTTCCGCACCGGGTGACGCGAATGCCTTTAATCTCACTCAGGGGCAGATCAGGCACGTTGATATTGAGGATGCGTCCGGTGCGCAGCGGCTCGCGGCTGAGGGCCCGCAGGATCGAACAGGTCACCACGGCGGCGGTATCGTAATGGGTGTGGCCGTTTAACGAGACCGCCAGCGCCGGAAACCCGAGGTGACGCCCTTCCATTGCCGCCGCCACGGTACCGGAGTAAATCACGTCATCGCCGAGGTTGGGCCCGGCATTAATGCCGGAGACGACAATATCCGGACGCGGCCGCATCAGCGCGTTCACGCCCAGAAAAACGCAGTCGGTTGGCGTGCCCATCTGCACGGCAATATCGCCATTTTCAAAGCTAAAGGTGCGAAGCGACGACTCCAGCGTCAGCGAGTTAGACGCTCCACTGCGGTTACGATCGGGAGCCACGACCTGCACATCCGCGAATTCGCGGAGGTGTTTCGCCAGCGTCTGAATGCCTGGCGCGTGGATCCCGTCATCGTTACTCAGCAATATTCGCATAATCACCCGACGTGTTGATAAGTTCCCTGACAACACTGGTGGCAAAGCTACCTGCCGGCAGCCAGAAACGTAACTCGACGGTCACGTCATCCCACCAGTTCCAGCTTAACTGCTGCGGATAAAGCAGCATCGCGCGGCGTGCTGCGTCGACTTTTTCCCGCACCAGCAAGGATTGTAATGCCTGCGCATCCGCAACGGCAGACTGCTCCGCCGCCAGGGCTTCGCCCTGGGTTCCCCAGTCGCCTGTACCGGGCAACGCGGCGGTAATCATCAGCGCTTTGGCGTCCACGCGCGACTGTACATCGGCCATCTCTTCGGCCGTTGCCACAAACCAGCTTCCGCGTCCCGCTAATTGTAGCGCATCGCCAACAACAACTTGATTCGCGTCCGGTTTTTTCAGCCTTTCGCTCACAATCTGATTAAACAACGCACTGCGGGCCGCCGACAACCAAAAACTGCGTTTATTCCTGTCACGAACCGGCGCATCGCTTTGCGCCCAGCGCAATGCGCCCTGCAGGTTACTGCCGCCGATCCCAAAACGCTGCGCGCCAAAGTAGTTCGGCACGCCCTGCGCGCTGATGGCATTCAGGCGTTTCTCCACGTCATCGCGGTCGGTCACTTCACGCAGCACCAGCGTAAAGTCGTTACCTTTCAACGCCCCCAGACGCAGTTTGCGCTTGTGACGGGCATATTCCAGTACCTTACAGCCCTCAAGTTCAAATTTGCTTAAATCAGGCATCGCATTGCCGGGCACGCGGGCGCAGAGCCACTGTTCCGTGACGGCGTGTTTATCTTTCTGACCAGCAAAGCTCACTTCGCGGGCATGAATTTTGAGGAATTTTGCCAGAGCGTCGGCCACAAAACGGGTATTGCAGCCATTTTTAAGAATGCGCACCAGGATATGTTCGCCTTCGCCATCCGGCTCAAAGCCCAGATCCTCCACCACGAGGAAGTCTTCAGGGCTGGCTTTCAGCACCCCATGCCCCTGCGGTTTACCGTGCAGGTAGGTCAGGTTGTCGAAATCTGTCATTTGCTCGCCTTCACCAGCAGCGCCACGGCTTCACAGGCAATGCCTTCACCGCGGCCAGTAAAGCCCAGCTTCTCGGTGGTCGTTGCTTTGACGTTGACGTCGTCCATATGGCAGCCCAGATCTTCAGCAATAAATACGCGCATCTGCGGAATATGCGGCAGCATTTTCGGTGCCTGAGCAATAATCGTGACGTCAACGTTGCCGAGGGTGTAGCCTTTCGCCTGGATGCGGCGCCACGCTTCGCGCAGCAGCTCGCGGCTGTCCGCCCCTTTAAAGGCCGGGTCGGTGTCCGGGAACAGTTTGCCAATATCGCCCAGCGCCGCAGCGCCCAGTAAGGCGTCGGTAAGCGCATGCAGCGCCACGTCGCCATCAGAATGCGCCAGCAGCCCTTTTTCATAAGGAATGCGCACGCCGCCAATGATAATTGGGCCTTCTCCGCCAAAGGCGTGTACATCAAAACCGTGTCCAATTCGCATTATGCCTTCTCCTGATGGGTCGAACGGGTAAGATAGAATTCCGCGAGCTGTAAATCTTCCGGACGCGTCACTTTTATATTATCAGCACGTCCTTCAACCAGCGTTGGGTGGAAACCGCAATACTCCAGCGCCGAGGCCTCGTCCGTAATGGTCGCCCCTTCATTCAGCGCTCGCGTTAAGCAGTCATGGAGTAATTCGCGGGGGAAAAATTGTGGCGTCAGCGCGTGCCATAAATCGACGCGCTCAACGGTGTGGGCGATAGCCGCTTTGCCCGGCTCGGCACGCTTCATGGTGTCACGCACAGGGGCAGCCAGAATGCCACCCACCCGACTGGTTTCACTCAACGCCAGCAGGCGAGCGAGATCGTCCTGATGCAGACACGGACGCGCCGCGTCATGCACCAGCACCCACCGCGCGTTTCCGGCAGCCTGAATGCCTGCCAGCACGGAATCGGCGCGCTCGGCACCGCCATCGACAACGGTAATCTGTGGGTGATTGGCCAGCGGTAACTGCGCGAAGCGCGCATCGCCCGGGCTGATGGCGATGATCACCCGCGTCACCCGTGGGTGCGCCAGCAGCGCCGCCACGGCGTGCTCGAGGATCGTTTTATCGCCAATAGAGAGGTATTGCTTGGGACATTCTGTCTGCATGCGCCGGCCAAAACCTGCGGCCGGCACCACGGCGCATACGTCCGAAAAAGTTACTGCCATGTCGTAATCCTGGGCCTGATTATCGATTGTTTTGTGCTGAGCCCTGATTGCGTTTAGACGCATCCGGAACCAGACGATAAAAGGTTTCGCCCGGCTTAGTCATACTGAGTTCATTGCGTGCGCGTTCTTCAATCGCCTCTTGCCCGCCATTGAGGTCATCAATTTCAGCGAAGAGTTGATCGTTTCGCGCCTTAAGTTTGGCGTTTGTTGCCTGCTGAGCCGCGACGTCATCACTCACCCGGCTATAGTCGTGCAGTCCGTTCTTACCGAACCACAGCGAATATTGCAGCCAGATTAGCAAAGCCAGCAACAGCAGCGTTAGTTTACCCATCCTGCCCCCTGAAAAACGGCATCCTCATCCCAAGACTTCCCCAGAGCACAACGCCGGGGTAACAGAGATGCCGCAACATCGCGGGCAAATGTACCACATTTTTTCCGCAGAATCGTCCTGCACAATATCGCCACACAGTTGGTTACGGTTTGAATTATGGCTGAAGTTAGCCCATGAGCCACAAAAATAACAGGCCAAACATCAGAACCACCGTCACAATCGTGATCGCGGTACTGTACAGGAGGCGGCCATTGAGCAGCGAGTGCAGCGCAATGCCGACAACCACCGCCACGGGCATTAACGCCAGGAAGAAAGGCCAGGTGTAGAGAAAGAAGAACAGCGTGTTACCGCCGTAGATGAGAAACGGAATGCCAAGCGCCAGCAACCATGAGACGAAGCCAATGATGGCCCCAGGAAATGACCAGGTCGTCTCGTCGTCGGTCGCAAGCGGCTCCGACCCGGTGGTGATGATGTAATTTTCACTGTTGCGCATAGCTAATCCTGTGACCGTGACTCATCGTTCGGGAAGACAGCTCCCGAACGATACCGTCTCAGGATCTGATAATATCGTCCCGTCTGAGCAGGTCTAATAATTGGCTTACTAAATTTGTTACCAATTGTTGACCTTCCAGGTGAATTTCAGGCGATTCAGGCGCTTCGTAGACCGCGTCAATGCCGGTGAAGTTGCGCAGTTCACCGGCACGGGCTTTTTTGTACAGCCCTTTCGGATCGCGCGCTTCGCAAACCTCCAGCGGGGTGTCGACAAACACTTCGATAAAGCGATCCTGACCCACACGTTCGCGCACCATCTGGCGCTCGGCGCGGTGCGGTGAGATAAACGCCGTCAGCACCACCAGCCCGGCGTCCGCCATCAGGCTGGCGACCTCCCCGACCCGGCGGATGTTCTCTTTACGATCGTCATCGCTGAACCCCAAATCGCTGCACAGGCCGTGGCGCACGTTGTCGCCATCCAGCAGGTAGGTGCTTACTCCCTGCTGATGCAACGCCTCTTCCAGCGCCCCGGCGACCGTGGATTTACCGGAGCCAGAGAGCCCGGTAAACCACAGCACAACCCCACGGTGGCCGTGGAGCTGTTCGCGCTGGGCGACGGTGACCGGATGAGGATGCCAGACGACGTTCTCATCATGGGCGGCCATTACTTACCTCCCAGCAGATCGCGTGCGCCCCAGTGCGGGAAGTGCTTACGCACCAGTGCGTTCAGTTCCAGCTCAAAGGCGCTGAATTCCGAGGCCACGCTCGCCTGCTCGTTTGGCTCGCGCACCATACCCGCGCCGACGGTAACGTTCGTCAAGCGGTCGATAAAGATCAGCCCGCCCGTCACCGGGTTCTGCTGATACGGATCCAGCACCAGCGGTTCGTCGAAGGTCAGATCGACCAGACCAATGCCGTTCAGCGGCAGCTCGGTGACCTCGCGCTGGGTCAGGTTGTTGATGTCCACCTGGAACTGAATGCCGTCCACGCGGGCGCGGGTTTTCTTGCCGGCAATTTTGATGTCATAGCTCTGACCCGCGGTCAGCGGCTGCTCCGCCATCCATACCACGTCCACAGAAGCACCCTGCACGGCCGCCAGCGTTTCCTGGGCATCCACCAGCAGGTCTCCGCGACTGATATCAATCTCGTCTTTCAGCACCAGCGTTACCGCTTCACCGGCGCCCGCTTCCTGCAGGTCACCGTCAAAGGTAACGATACGGGCAATGGTTGATTCCACACCGGATGGCAGCACCTTGACGCGTTGCCCCACCTTCACGACACCCGAAGCGAGGGTACCGGAGAACCCGCGGAAATCGAGGTTCGGACGGTTGACGTACTGCACCGGGAAGCGCATCGGCTGGGTGTCGACCACGCGCTGGATCTCAACGGTCTCCAGCACTTCCAGCAACGTCGGGCCGCTGTACCACGGCATGTTCGCGCTCTGGGAGGCGACATTGTCCCCTTCCAGCGCCGAGAGCGGCACAAAGCGAATGTCGAGGTTGCCCGGCAGCTGTTCAGCAAAGGTCAGGTAGCTCTGGCGGATCGCGTCGAACGTCTCTTCACTGAAGCTCACCAGATCCATCTTATTGATGGCCACCACCAGGTGTTTGATCCCCAGCAGCGTGGAGATAAAGCTGTGGCGACGGGTCTGATCCAGCACGCCTTTACGGGCGTCGATCAGCAGGATCGCCAGGTCACAGGTCGACGCACCGGTCGCCATATTGCGGGTGTACTGCTCGTGCCCCGGGGTGTCGGCGATAATAAATTTGCGCTTCTCGGTGGAGAAATAACGATAGGCCACGTCGATGGTGATGCCCTGCTCGCGTTCCGCCTGCAGGCCATCCACCAGCAGCGCCAGGTCGAGTTTTTCGCCCTGGGTACCGTGACGCTTACTGTCGTTATGCAGGGAAGAGAGCTGATCTTCATAAATCTGGCGCGTATCGTGCAGCAGGCGGCCAATCAGGGTACTTTTCCCGTCATCCACGCTGCCGCAGGTCAGAAAACGCAGCAGGCTTTTATGTTGTTGCGCGTGCAGATACGCTTCCACGCCGCCTTCTTTGGCAATTTGTTGAGCAATAGTGGTGTTCATGGCGGCTCCTTAGAAATAACCCTGACGTTTCTTCAGCTCCATCGAGCCTGCCTGGTCGCGGTCGATCACGCGCCCCTGTCGCTCGCTGGTGGTCGACACCAGCATCTCTTCGATGATCTCCGGCAGCGTCTGCGCGCTGGATTCCACCGCGCCGGTCAGCGGCCAGCAACCCAGGGTACGGAAACGCACCATCTGTTTTTTGATCACTTCCCCCGGCTGCAGGTCGATACGATCGTCGTCGATCATCATCAGCATGCCGTCGCGCTCCAGCACCGGGCGTTCAGCCGCCAGATACAGCGGAACGATCTCGATATTTTCCAGATAGATGTACTGCCAGATATCCAGCTCGGTCCAGTTGGAGAGCGGGAAGACGCGAATGCTTTCGCCTTTGTTGATCTGACCGTTGTAGTTGTGCCACAGCTCCGGACGCTGGTTTTTGGGATCCCAGCGGTGGAAGCGGTCGCGGAAGGAGTAGATGCGCTCTTTGGCGCGGGATTTCTCTTCGTCACGGCGCGCGCCGCCGAAGGCCGCATCAAAACCGTATTTATTCAGCGCCTGCTTCAGCCCCTCGGTTTTCATGATATCGGTGTGTTTGGCGCTGCCGTGCACGAACGGGTTAATGCCCATCGCCACCCCTTCCGGGTTTTTATGCACCAGCAGCTCACAGCCGTAGGCTTTCGCGGTACGGTCACGGAACTCATACATCTCGCGGAATTTCCAACCGGTATCTACGTGCAGGAGCGGGAACGGCAGCGTACCCGGATAAAACGCTTTACGCGCCAGATGCAGCATGACGCTGGAATCTTTACCGATGGAGTACATCATCACCGGGTTAGAAAACTCGGCGGCCACTTCGCGGATAATATGGATACTTTCCGCTTCAAGCTGTCGCAGGTGAGTAAGACGTTTTTGGTCCATAACCGTTCCTTAAGCCAAATTTATGACAGAAGCGCCGAAGCCTTCTGTGTCGGTTGTGTGCTGAAACCAGGCGAGCGTGCTGTGCAGTTGCACCACTTCCCCAACCACGATCAGGGCGGGCATCGGGGCGTCTTTCGCCAGGGTTGCAAGTTCCTGAAGTGTGCCGACAGCAACGTGCTGATCGACGCGCGTACCGCGGGAAATCACGGCGACTGGCGTCGTCGCCTCACGGCCGTGCTGAATAAGCTGTTCGCTGATGTCCGCCGCCTTCATGGTGCCCATGTAGATAGCCAGCGTCTGTCGGCTCTGGGCGAGGTGCGACCAGTCAAACGGCGTGCTGTCCGCCTTGTAATGGCCGGTCACAAAGGTCACGCTCTGGGCGTAATCGCGATGCGTGAGCGGAATACCGGCGTAGGCCGTTACCGCAGAGGCCGCCGTGATGCCTGGCACCACCTGGAACGGCACGCCCGCTTCGGCTGCCGCCTGCAGCTCTTCACCGCCGCGACCAAAAATAAACGGATCGCCGCCTTTCAGGCGCACCACGGTCTTGCCCGCTCTGGCGGCCGCAATCAGCATCTGGTTGGTGTCATGCTGGGGGACAGAGTGCTCGCCTGCCCGTTTGCCGACGCAGATTTGCTCCGCATCACGACGGATCAGTTCGCGCACGCCGTCGGTGACCAGATGGTCATAGAACACCACGTCCGCATCCTGCAGTACCTGCAGGCCACGCAGCGTCAGGAGTCCGGCATCACCAGGCCCGGCCCCCACCAGAATGATTTCCCCGCCCGTGCTGCCGGGGTTATCCAGTTCGTCTTCAAGAATTTTTTGTGCCGCCGTCTCATTACCGGCATGCATCAGGCTGGCAAAGCGGCCGCGAAACACGCGCTCCCAGAAGCGACGGCGTTCCGTCACGCTGGTCAGGCGGGTTTTCAGATGGTTGCGCCAGTAGCTGGCTTTCTCCGCCATTCGTCCAAGGCTGGTTGGCAGCAGCGCTTCGATTTTTTCACGCAGCACGCGCGCCAGCACCGGTGCGGTGCCGCCGGAAGAGATAGCCACCAGCAGCGGCGATCGGTCGACGATTGAGGGGAAAATAAACGAGCACAGAGGCTGGTCGTCGACCACGTTCACCAGGCGGTAACGCGCCTGCGCGGCCTCGGAGATCCGCCGGTTGAGTTCGCGATTTTCCGTTGCCGCAATCACCAGCACCACGCTGTCGATCTGTGATTCGTCAAAATCTGCCTCTGCGACGGTCTGCACCTGCGCGCCCGCACGCTGCAGAAACGCGATTTTGCGATCGGCAATGTCACCGGTACCAACAACCAGCACCGGTTTCTCTTTAATCGCGGCAAATAAGGGCAGATAGTCCACAAGCAACAACTCACTCACAACAAGGAATAGAGGGACTATAGGGGGCGGCTTAGACCGAATGAAATTACGAATTGGAATGAGTAGTTACTCAATGGAATAACGCAATGAAAAAGCAAATATCAAAAAGTGCTTAACACGCGAAATTTCGGGCATTTAAGAGCAATTCAAATTGTGTATGGGCGATCACAGTTTCATACTAGGCGGGTTAAAATTTTGCTCTGTTTTTTAAGGACTCCCTATGTTTTCCGCAACGCGCCACCGTATCGCTGCCCTGGCGCTCGGCGTTTGCTTTATCCTTCCGGCTCAGGCAAAAAATCAACCGTATGGTGAAATCGCCAATATGCAGGCGCGGCATATTGCTACCGTCTTTCCCGGACGCATGACCGGCTCTCCGGCGGAAATGCTCTCCGCCGACTATATTCGTCAGCAGTTTGCCGATATGGGTTACCAGAGCGATATCCGTTCGTTTCACAGCCGCTACGTTTATACCTCCAGAAATAAAACCAAAAACTGGCATAACGTGACCGGCAGTACGGTTATCGCGGCGCATGAAGGTCGCGCGGCTGAGCAGATCATTATTATGGCGCACCTTGATACCTACGCCCCGCAGAGTGACGCAGATTCGGATAACAACCTCGGTGGGCTGACGCTGCAGGGCATGGACGATAACGCCGCAGGCCTGGGCGTGATGCTTGAGCTGGCCGAGCGGATGAAAGACATCCCGACAAAATATGGTATTCGCTTTGTGGCGACCAGCGGCGAAGAGGAAGGCAAGCTTGGCGCTGAGAATCTCCTTAAGCGCATGAGCGCAGAGGAGAAGAAAAATACGCTGCTGGTGATTAACCTCGATAATTTAATCGTCGGCGATAAGCTCTATTTCAATAGCGGACAGAGTACGCCAGGTACCGTGCGGAAACTGACCCGTGACCGGGCGCTGGCGATTGCCCGCAGCCATGGCGTTTATGCCACGACCAATCCTGGCGGGAACGCCAGCTATCCGCGAGGAACGGGCTGCTGTAACGACGGCGAAGTGTTCGATAAGGCCGGCATTCCGGTACTGTATGTGGAAGCGACAAACTGGTCGCTGGGCAAGAAAGATGGCTATCAGCAGCGGACTCAATCGAAAGCCTTTCCGGGCGGGACAAGCTGGCATAACGTGATGCTGGATAATCAACAGCACATTGATAGCGCCCTGCCGCAGCGCATAGAGCACCGCAGCCGGGATGTGGTGAAAGTGATGCTGCCGCTGGTGAAAGAACTGGCAAAAGCGGGGAAAGCGTAGAGCGGTATTTCCCCCTCATCCCTGCCCTCCCCAAAGGGGCGAGGGAGAAAAGACGCCTCCGGGCAATCCCCTCTCCCCTTTGGGGAGAGGGTTAGGGTGAGGGGGGCAAAGGCATCACCCTTCGTGCAACCCGCACTCGCGCTTCAGCCCAAAGAATCGCGTCTCTTCTTCCGCCATTCCCGGTTCCCATTTGCGCGTGGTGTGGGTATCTCCCACTGACAGGTAGCCCTGATCCCACAGCGGATGGTACTTCAGCCCGTGTTTTTGCAGGTACTGGTACACCGTCCGGTTATCCCAGTCGATGATCGGCAGCACTTTAAACACCCCGCGCTGAACCGCCAGCACCGGCAGCGTGGCGCGGCTGCCGGACTGCTCACGGCGCAGCCCCGCAAACCACGTCTGCGCGTTCAGCTCTTTCAGCGCCCGGTTCATCGGCTCAACCTTGTTGATCTCATTGTATTTCTCAATGCCCTCAACGCCCTGCTCCCACAGCTTGCCGTAGCGCGCTTCCTGCCAGGCCGCGCTTTCAGCCGCGCGGTAGACTTTCAGGTTCAGCCTGAGCTTGTCCGTCAGCTCGTCAATAAACTGGTAGGTTTCCGGGAACAGGTAGCCGGTATCGGTGAGGATCACCGGAATGTCCGGGCGGATCTGATTCACCAGATGCAAACTGACCGCCGCCTGAATACCAAAGCTCGACGACAGCACGTAGTCTCCCGGCAGGTTTTCCAGCGCCCACGCCACACGCCCTTCGGCGTCCAGCTTCTCCAGCTGAGCGTTGGTTTCGGCGAGTGCCAGAATGCGTTCGACTTTTGGCAATGCGTTAAGCGCGTTTAGATCGAGTACGGACATAAGAACCTCGTTTGCCTGTTTTGCCGGGCGGCACTGCGTTTGCCCGGCCTACAAAACCCGTAGGCCCGGTAAGCGAAGCGCCACCGGGCAAAGGAAGGGTTACTCCCAGAAATCCCTGGCGGGATCGAGCACCGGGCGAATGATGCCCGCACGCACCGTAAAGTCGCCGAAGCCTTCACCCGCTTCGCGCTCTTTCGCCCAGCGCCCGACAAGCTCGTCGATGGAATCAAGAATTTCCGGCTCGGTGATGTTCTCGCGGAACATACGCGGAATACGCGTGCCGATACGGTTACCGCCCAGGTGCAGGTTATAGCGCCCCGGCGCTTTCCCCACCAGGCCCAGCTCAGCGAGCATCGCACGACCGCAGCCGTTCGGGCAGCCGGTGACGCGCATAACAATATGCTCGTCCGGAATGCCGTGTTTTTCCAGAATCGCTTCCACTTTGTCAGTGAAGGACGGCAGGAAACGCTCCGCTTCGGCCATCGCCAGCGGGCAGGTCGGGAATGACACGCAGGCCATCGAGTTTTCACGCTGCGGCTTCACCGCATCCATCAAGGCGTGTTCGCGCGCCAGCTTCTCGATCTTCGCCTTCTGGCTTTCCGGCACGCCGGCAATGATCAGGTTCTGGTTAGCCGTAATGCGGAACTCACCTTTATGGATCTTCGCGATTTCCAGCAGACCGGTTTTCAGCGGACGCCCCGGATAGTCCAGGATACGGCCGTTTTCGATAAACAGCGTCAGATGCCATTTATTGTCGATGCCTTTAACCCAGCCAATACGATCGCCGCGGCTGGTGAATTCGTAAGGGCGAATCGGCTCAAATTTGATGCCCGCACGACGCTCCACTTCCGCTTTGAACGTCTCCACGCCCACGCGCTCCAGGGTATATTTGGTTTTCGCGTTTTTACGGTCGGTACGGTTACCCCAGTCGCGCTGGGTTGTGACCACCGCTTCCGCCACGGCCAGCGTATGCTCAAGCGGCAGGAAGCCGAACTCGCTCGCGGTGCGGGCGTAGGTTTTCTTGTTACCGTGTTCGATGGACAGACCGCCACCCACCAGCAGGTTAAAGCCCACCAGCTTGCCGTTTTCGGCAATCGCCACGAAGTTCATGTCGTTGGCGTGCAGATCAATATCGTTCTGCGGCGGGATCACTACTGTGGTTTTGAACTTACGCGGCAGGTAGGTCTGGCCGAGGATCGGCTCTTCATCCGTGGTCGCGACTTTTTCCTGATCGAGCCAGATCTCTGCATACGCGCGGGTACGCGGCAGCAGGTGCTCGGAGATCTTCTTCGCCCACTCGTACGCTTCGGCATGCAGCTCGGACTCATACGGGTTAGAGGTGCAGAGCACGTTACGGTTCATGTCGTTAGCGGTCGCCAGCGCGTCCAGCCCGACGGAGTGCAGCATCTGGTGCACCGGCTTCACGTTCTTCTTCAGAATGCCGTGGAACTGGAAGGTCTGACGGTTGGTCAGACGGATGCTGCCGTAGATCGTGTTTTCACCGGCAAACTTGTCGATGGCCTGCCACTGTTTGGTGGTGATTACCCCACCCGGCAGACGGCAGCGCAGCAGCATCGCATGACGCGGCTCCAGCTTCTGTTCCGCACGTTCGGCACGAATATCACGGTCATCCTGCTGGTACATGCCGTGGAAACGGATCAGCAGGAAGTTGTCGCCTTTGAAACCGCCGGTGAGACCGTCATTCAGATCTTCAGCAATGGTGCCGCGCAGGTAGTTGCTTTCCAGCTTCATGCGCTCGGCGTCTGTCAGTTTACCTTCGACCACCAGTGGCCCTGGATGTTTTTCGCTCATTAGTAGACATCTCGCTGATAACGGCGCTCAACGCGCAGCTCACTTAAAAATTCATCCGCCGCTTCGGCATCCATACCGCCGAACTCGGCAATCACTTCCAGCAATGTCTGCTCAACGTCTTTCGCCATGCGATTGGCATCGCCGCAGACATAAATGTGGGCACCGTCATTGATCCAGCGCCACAGCTCTGCGCCCTGTTCGCGCAGTTTGTCTTGTACGTATACTTTTTCTTTCTGATCGCGAGACCAGGCCAGATCGATGCGGGTCAGTACGCCTTCTTTGACATAGCGCTGCCACTCCACCTGGTAGAGGAAATCTTCCGTAAAGTGCGGGTTCCCGAAGAACAGCCAGTTTTTACCCGGCGCACCGTCTGCCGCACGCTGCTGCATAAAGGCGCGGAACGGCGCAATACCAGTCCCCGGGCCAATCATAATGACCGGCGTTTCCGGATTCGCAGGCAGGCGGAAGTTGTCGTTGTGCTCGATAAAGACGCGCACTTCGCCCTCTTCTTCTACGCGGTCAGCCAGGAAGCCCGATGCTCCACCCGTACGGGCGCGGCCTTCGATGTCGTAGCGCACTACGCCCACGGTGATATGCACTTCGCTCTCCACCTCGGCCTGAGACGAGGCAATGGAGTACAGGCGTGGGGTCAGCGGACGCAGCAGGCCGATCAGCGCCCCGGCATCCAGCTGCGCCGGAGAGAAACGCACCATATCGACAATCGGCGTCGTCGCCGCGTAATGCTGCAGCTTCGCTTTGTCGCCCACCAGCGGCAGCAGGGATTCACTGCGGGTTAAGGTGGCGTAATTTTCGACGATGTTCGGCGTGTTGACCGTCAGCTCGAAATGCCACTGCAATGCTTCAGAGAGGGGCAGCGTTTTGCCTTCCACGGTGACCGGTTCGTCGCCTTTCAGCCACAGCAGCTCAACCAGCTCTTTCACCAGCGCCGGATCGTTCTGATACCAGACCCCCAGCGCATCGCCAGGCTGGTAGCGCAGGCCAGAGTCACCGAGATCGATTTCGATATGGCGCACGTCTTTTTCAGAATCGCGGCCGGTAATTTTCTGGTTCACCGACAGGCTCGCGATCAGCGGTGCCTCTTTGGTGTACGGACTGGTGTGGATGTCGTTGACCGCACCCGTCGCGGTGAATGCCGCCTGCGCCGACGTCGCTTTTGGCACGCGGGCTTTCAGCACCTCAACGATACGGGCACGCCATTCTGCTGCGGCGGTCTGGTATTCGACATCTGCGTCAACGCGGTCCAGCAGGCGCTCCGCGCCGAGCTCCGCCAGCTTACTGTCGAAATCTTTCCCGGACTGGCAGAAGAATTCATAGGAGGTATCGCCCAGGCCAAATACGGCAAACGCCGTGCCGTCCAGTTTTGGGGCTTTTTTCGAGAAAAGGTACTTATGCAGCGCCACCGCTTCTTCAGCGGGTTCACCTTCACCCTGGGTAGAGGCGACAACCACCAGCAGTTTTTCCGACGCGATTTGCTTAAATTTATAATCCCCGGCGTTGACCAGGTTCACGTTCAGTTTGGCGGCCAGCAGGTCGTCACGCAGTGCTTCAGCCACGCGGCGGGCATTGCCTGTTTGCGAGGCGGAAATCAGGGTAATGGCCGGAATTTCAACGGCTGTTGCCGGTGCCCCCGCCACAGCGCCAGGCTGCTGATTGAGCATTCCCCAGAAATAACCGGAGACCCAGGCAAGCTGAGTGGGAGAAAAGTCAGAGGTGGCAGCCTGAAGACGCGCCAGTTGCTCCGGGTTAAGGGGAAGCAAATTTGAAGGTGGGGCCTGTGTTGTCATGCGTCGTTATGTTCCAGTAGCAAAGCGGAATTTATGCAAAAAGACCAAACTAGAGATAAGGTTAACGGCGAGGATAATAACAATTAAAGAAGGGATGGAAATAATAAATAACCAAATGGACTAACCTGTTTTGGTTGTCATGCTTAGCGATAAAACCGATTAATTAACCTTCTGAAATTGTTAAATAAAAACCATATAAAACCGCTTTTAATGCAAGCTCAGGCTTCAGAGCCGTTTTAGTTAATGCGAAAAATTGTGCTTTCCGGTACTATGCGGCGGTTTTTTCCGCATTACTGAGAGCGATCATGTCCACCACACTGTTTAAAGATTTCACCTTCGAAGCTGCCCACCACCTCCCGCACGTTCCTGCAGGACACAAATGCGGCCGGCTGCACGGGCATTCGTTTATGGTGCGTCTTGAGATCACCGGTGAAGTTGATCCGCATACCGGTTGGATCATGGATTTTGCCGAGCTGAAGGCTGCATTCAAACCGACTTACGATCGTCTGGATCACTACTATCTGAACGATATCCCGGGTCTTGAAAACCCGACCAGCGAAGTGCTGGCGAAATGGATTTGGGATCAGATGAAACCGCAGGTTCCGCTGCTGAGCGCGGTGATGATCAAAGAGACCTGTACGGCAGGCTGCGTGTATCGCGGCGAGTGATGCTTGCCGGGTGGCGGCTTCGCCTTACCCGGCCTACGAAAGCCTCGAAACCCCGCCCCGGAAAGCGCTAACGCCACCGGGCTTTTTTTCAGGCGATATTCAGATACTTGTGCGTCTGCATCGACAGGCGCCAGTTGCGCGCAATGCAGGTTTCAATGCACAGGCGCGTCGCGTCCTCTTTCTGGCTGATAGGCTGCAGGGCGATCACCCGCTGCTTTTCATCCGTCAGCGTCGCCAGCAGTTCATCCAGCGCTTCAATATCACGCACGCGTCCCACCGGATGCTTAATCTCATCCGCGCGCTCCAGCGCCTGAGACAGCACATCATATCCGCCGCGCATATTCACTTTCGGCGATACCGTCACCCAGGTGGTATGCGAGCAACGCACTTCATGGGTGCCGCTGGTTTCAATCTGACAGCTGTAGCCGTTCTTTTCGAGCAGCTCGGTCAGCGGGGTCAGATCGTGAATGCAGGGTTCGCCGCCGGTGATCACCACATGGCGCGCCGTCCAGCCCTGACGACCAATGATGGCCAGCAGATCTTCTGAACTGCCCGCGCCCCACTTATCGCTCTCTTTGGTTTTCGCCAGAATGCTAAACAGCGACACTTCCCGATCTGCGAGCTTATCCCACGTATGTTTGGTATCACACCAGGCACAGCCAACCGGGCATCCCTGTAAACGGATAAAGATAGCGGGAACGCCGGTAAAGTAACCCTCGCCTTGCAGGGTCTGGAACATCTCGTTAATCGGGTACTGCATAGTCATCTCAGTAAAGGGGATAAACGATAAGTATCGCAGATCCCCGCCGGATGGTCATGCTCCATCGGTGCTTTGCGCGTCAATCGCCGCCATAAACCGTTCGGTAATTTGCTGTGGACGGGTGATCGCGCCGCCGACGACAACCGTATGCGCGCCCAGCGCCAGACACCTGGCCGCACGCTCGGGCGTATCCACGTTGCCTTCAGCCACCACGGGAATCGTGACGGCCGCCAGCACCGCCTTGAGGAACGCACAGTCATTTTCCGGAAGAGCATGGCCCGCGGTGTCCGCCGTATAGCCATAAAGCGTGGTGCCGACGCAATCAAAACCTAACGCCTGCGCCGTTACGGCTTCCTCTGTTGAGGAAATATCCGCCATCAGCAATACCGTGGGGTAGCGTGCGCGGATACGCGTGACCAGGGCTTCCAGCGATTCACCGCCGGGGCGTGCCCGCGCCGTCGCATCAAGCGCGATGATCTCCGGAGAGACGGTCATAAGCTCATCCACCTCTTTCATCGTCGCGGTGATAAACACCTCGCTGTCGGCATAATCCCGCTTGATGATGCCGATAACCGGCAACGACACCTGCTGTTTAATGGCCACGATATCCACTACGCTGTTGGCGCGTATGGCGGCAGCTCCGCCCTGCGCCGCCGCCAGCGCCATTCGCGACATAATAAACGGGCTATGCAGGGGTTCGTTTTCCAGCGCCTGACAGGAGACGACCAGTTTTCCCTTCAGGGTATCCAGTACAGTTTTCATTACGATAAGATCTCTTCCACTTCGTTTTTGATAATCGTGACGTGCGGGCCATAGATGACCTGAACACCGTTTCCGCGCACGATAACGCCGCGCGCGCCGGTGGCTTTCAGCGCCGCGTCATTCACTTTGCTGCCGTCTTTTACCGTGACGCGAAGACGCGTTGCACAGCAGTCCACCTCTTCCAGATTGTCTTTTCCGCCTAATCCGGCAATCACCGCCGCGGCGCGATCGCTTTGCGGGAGAGTCACCTCGTCAGATATCGTCTCCTTTTCACGGCCCGGCGTGGCAAAATCAAAGCGGTTAATCAGGTAGCGGAACGTGAAGTAGTAGAGGAAGAACCACGGCACGCCGACCAGCGGAACGAACATCCAGTGGGTTTTGGCCTCCCCCTGCAAAATGCCGAACAGCACGAAGTCGATAAAACCGCCGGAGAAGGTTTGCCCGATGGTGATATGCAGCATGTGCGCCAGCATGAATGCCAGCCCGTCAAACAGCGCATGGATGACGTACAGCACCGGTGCGATAAACAGGAAGGAGAACTCGATGGGCTCGGTGATCCCGGTCAGGAACGAGGTCAACGCCGCTGAAAGTAACAGCCCGGCAACGCGTTTTTTGTTCTCGGGTTTTGCCGTGTGATACATCGCCAGACACGCTCCGAGCAGGCCAAACATCATCGTAATAAAGCGCCCGGACATGAAGCGTGACGTACCTTCATAGAACTGACGCGTCGCAGGGTCGGCCAGCTGGGCGAAGAAAATTCGCTGTGTGCCTTCAACAAGGTGACCGTTGACCATCTCACTGCCGCCGAGCGCGGTGGTCCAGAACGGCAGATAGAAGATGTGGTGCAGCCCAAACGGGCCCAGCATGCGTAGAATAAAGCCGTACAGCAGCGTCCCCAGATAACCGGTGGCATCCACCAGCCCGCCCAGACCAAAAATCAGTTTCTGAAAATGCGGCCAGACCACGGTCATTGCGGCACCGACGAGGATCGCCGCCAGGGAGCTGATAATGGGAACAAAACGTGAGCCGCCAAAGAACCCGAGAAACTGCGGAAGCGCAATCTTATTAAACCGATGATGAAGCGCGCAGGTCACCAGTCCAATCACCACGCCGCCAAACACGCCGGTTTCCAGCGTCTGAATGCCCAGCGTCATGCCCTGTCCCACGGCTCCCGGGTTCTCGTGCGCCAGCTTGCCGGTGAGGATCAGCAGCGCGTTGATGGTGGCATTCATCACCAGAAATGCGAGCAACGCCGCCAGCCCAGCCGTACCCTTATCACTTTTGGCCAGCCCGACGGCCACCCCAACGGCAAACAGCACCGGGAGGTTCGCAAAGACGATTGAACCTGCGCTGCTCATGATGGTGAAAATCGCCTGTAGCCAGCCCATATCCAAAAACGGATAAGCCGTCAGCGTATTAGGATTCGATAGCGTACCGCCTATTCCCAGCAGCAGACCCGCCGCAGGCAACACGGCGATGGGCAACATGAAGGATTTGCCAAAGCGCTGCGCTTTTTCAAACCATCCGCCCGAAGAAGCCCCACTGAACATTTGCATCATTTTTTCATCCCCCCTTTCATGGATGAAAATTTTTACCACATTAATATTTAATAGTGAAAATTATCATCATAAACCAGGAGCCCGATCATACTTTTTCGAAATGACTGGCATCTTTCCCCCGCTTTCCGCCACACTAGGCGCAGAGAAATGCATTAAGGACGTGGCATGTCGGATCATGAAAACCTGCTGCTGAAGCTCCGCCAGGAGGCTTCCGGGTACAGCCCAACACAACAAAAACTCGGTGAGTTTGTCCTCAGCGATCCTGCCCGGGTGCTCTACCTGACGATCACCGAGCTGGCCCGCGAAAGCCATACCAGCGAGGCCAGCGTCACGCGTCTTTGCCGCACGCTGGGCTGCAAGGGCTATAACGAATTCAAGATGGCGCTTGCGCTGGATATTCAGCAGGGCCAGCCCGCGCGTCAGGCCGGGGACGAAATTGATAACGTCGTGGAGGAATCGGTGCAGGCTTTGCAGGATACCGCCCGACTCCTCGACCGCGCGCTGCTGGGAAAGGCCGCGCTGGCGCTGCATCAGGCACAGTCCGTGCAGATTTACGGCGTTGCGGCCAGCGCCATACTCGGGGAGTATCTGCACTATAAGCTGCTGCGGCTGGGCAAACCGGCGCAGCTGTTTAGCGATATGCACCGTGCGGCCATGAATGCGACCACGCTTTCAAAAGAGACCCTGGTGGTGGCCATCTCCAGCTCCGGTTCAACGCGGGATTTGCTTCACGTGGTGAAACTGGCCCGCAAGCGCGGCGTTACGGTGCTGGCGCTCAGCAATACGCCACGTAGCCCGCTGGCATCACTGAGCGATATGCAGCTGGTGGCCGCCAAACCGGAGGGACCACTGAGCGCAGGCGCGCTCAATGCTAAGGTTGGGGTTATGCTGCTGGTTGAGCTGCTGACCACGTCCATGATTGCGCTGGACGGTCATTACGGGGACGTTAGCCAGCAAACCGCCAGCGCCACGCTTCCTCTGTTACTCTGAAAACCCTTCGCAGGCTAAATAAAATAGCCTGCGGTTAATATCATCTGATTTGCGTTAAGCTCTATTTAAATGATTTATTCAGTAAATGTTTGGTGTAACAAAGTATTTTATTAATTACATTTTGAATTATGCTTAACACGCTGACACACCCATTTAAATCACTTTAAAATCAGATAATTAAAATATAATAGTTAATAAATTGAATTTTTATCCCAGCCGCAATGTCCAATATCTCCACCTGATTTCCTTTCCTTAAAATAAGCTTAAGAGGCCGTCGGTTTCGGCGTTTTATTATTTAAATGCCGTTTACTTTTGCACGCCTACAATCCGCCTCATCAATCATAATGAGACGGTATTAATGAAAATGTTAATGATTACAGGCGTGACGGGGTTTCTGGGCGGTGCAGTACTGGAAAAAGTGCTAACCGGCGATCAATCCGTGAAACTGCTTTTGCTCGCGCGAGCCGGCGATGCGCAGAGCGGGCTGGAGCGGGTGCTGGAGAACATGCGCAAGTTTAACGTTCCCGAAGATAAACTGGCCTCCCTGAGTGTGGAGAATATCCTTATTGGCGATCTCAGCCAGCCGGAAGCCTTCCTGAACGATCCGCGTCTGGATCAGGTCACACATGTCGTTAACTGTGCGGCCGTTGCCTCATTTGGAAATAACCCGCTGATCTGGAAGGTCAACGTAGAAGGTACTCTGGCGCTGGCGCGCCGCATGGAGCAGGTTTCAACGCTACAGCGTTTCCTCCACGTCGGCACGGCAATGTCATGCACGCCTGAGCAGGATTCCCTGGTCGCCGAAAGCGCTGAATTCAGAGAGAATGCTGAACATTTGGTGGAATACACCTGGTCGAAGTCAACCATCGAACAGCTGATGCGCCAGGCGTGTCCAGACCTGCCGCTGCTGATTGCCCGTCCGTCCATCGTTGTCGGCCATACCCGCCACGGCTGCACGCCATCGAGCAGCATTTTCTGGGTCTTTAGCATGGGTCTGATGCTGCAGAAGTTTATGTGCTCCATGGAAGACCGAATCGACGTTGTTCCGGTGGACTACTGCGCCGATGCACTGTTAATGCTGCTTCACAGCAACGCTCGTCCGGGGGAAGTGGTGCATATTTCGGCGGGTGAAGAGAACAGCGTTCGCTTTGCGGATATTGATAATGCGATGGCGCAGGCGCTGGAGAAAGCCCCCGTGGGTGATAAATATGCGCAGGTCAGCTACGAAACGCTGGTCAGAATGCGCCGCGAGCTGAAGGACATTTTTGGCCCGTGCAATGAACGTCTGATGCTCAAAGCCATGCGGTTATACGGTGCGTTCGCCACGCTTAACGTGCGCTTTAGCAACGACAAGCTGTTGAGCATGGGGATGCCGAAGCCACCCCGGTTTACGGATTATATCGCCCGCTGCGTGCAAACCACCCGGGGGCTGACCATACCGGAACAAATGGCGGTCGACTTCAAATAGACAAAAAAAATGCCAGTCATTCGACTGGCATTTTCATTTTAAGGCTTAAGCAATTATGCCTGGCCTTTGATCTCTTTACGGCCGTTGTATGGTGCTTTTTCGCCCAGCGCTTCTTCGATACGAATCAGCTGGTTGTATTTAGCAACACGGTCAGAACGGCTCATAGAACCGGTTTTGATCTGGCCTGCAGCGGTACCCACAGCCAGGTCGGCAATGGTAGCGTCTTCAGTTTCGCCAGAACGGTGAGAGATAACAGCGGTGTAGCCAGCGTCTTTCGCCATTTTGATCGCAGCCAGAGTTTCGGTCAGGGAACCGATCTGGTTGAATTTGATCAGGATGGAGTTAACGATGCCTTTCTCGATGCCTTCTTTCAGGATCTTGGTGTTGGTTACGAACAGGTCGTCACCAACCAGCTGGATTTTGTCGCCCAGTACTTTGGTCTGGTATGCGAAACCAGCCCAGTCAGACTCGTCCAGACCGTCTTCGATAGACACGATTGGGTACTGTTTGGTCAGGTCTTCCAAGAAGTGAGTGAACTCTTCGGAGGTGAACGCTTTGTTACCTTCGCCAGCCAGAACGTATTTACCGTCTTTGTAGAATTCAGATGCTGCACAGTCCATCGCCAGGGTGATGTCTTTGCCCAGCTCGTAGCCCGCTGCTTTTACCGCTTCAGCGATAACAGCCAGAGCTTCTGCGTTAGAACCCAGGTTTGGCGCATAGCCACCTTCGTCACCCACAGCGGTGTTCATGCCTTTCGCTTTCAGCACTTTCGCCAGGTTGTGGAATACTTCAGAACCCATACGAACCGCTTCTTTCAGGGATTTCGCGCCAACTGGCTGAATCATGAATTCCTGAATATCAACGTTGTTGTCTGCGTGCTCACCACCGTTGATGATGTTCATCATTGGTACAGGCATGGAGTATTTGCCTGGGGTGCCGTTCAGCTCAGCGATGTGCTCGAACAGTGGCATACCTTTCGCTGCTGCAGCCGCTTTGGCGTTCGCCAGGGAAACCGCCAGAATGGCGTTTGCACCGAAGTTAGATTTGTTTTCAGTACCGTCCAGATCGATCATGATCTTGTCGATGCCAGCCTGGTCTTTGGCGTCTTTGCCAATGATTGCCTGAGCAATCGGACCGTTTACAGCGCCAACCGCTTTCAGTACGCCTTTACCCAGGAAGCGAGATTTGTCGCCATCGCGCAGTTCCAGCGCTTCGCGGGAACCGGTAGAAGCACCTGATGGAGCAGCAGCCATACCAACGAAACCACCTTCCAGGTGAACTTCGGCTTCAACGGTCGGGTTACCACGGGAGTCGATGATTTCACGACCGATGACTTTAACGATTTTGGACATTAGATTTTCCTCAGTACAAGTTAAACTAAAACTCCAGACAAACAACGCGTACCAAAGGTACGCGTTGCCGTTCTAACTTTTTTTACTTCGCCTGACGCTTCTGGTAGTCGCTGGCGGCTTTCACGAAGCCTGCAAACAGCGGATGCCCGTCGCGTGGCGTTGAAGTAAATTCCGGGTGGAACTGGCAGGCAACAAACCACGGATGATTTGGCACTTCGATGATCTCGACTAACTGATCATCCCCGGAGCGGCCCGCAACACGCAGACCCGCAGCTTCAATTTGTTTCAACAACATGTTGTTGACTTCATAGCGGTGACGATGGCGCTCGGTGATGACCGGCTCGCCATACAGCTTGCGAACCACGCTATCGTCAGTCAGCTGGCACGCCTGTGCGCCAAGACGCATGGTGCCACCCAGATCGCTCTTCTCGGTACGGACTTCGACGTTACCTTCTTCGTCACGCCATTCAGTGATAAGCGCCACCACAGGGTACTTACAGTCTGGCACAAATTCCGTAGAGTTCGCGTTTTCCATTCCCGCTACGTTGCGCGCAAATTCGATCAGCGCAACCTGCATACCCAGACAGATGCCGAGGTATGGAATATTGTTTTCACGCGCATAGCGCGCGGTGGCGATCTTGCCTTCTACACCACGGTAGCCGAAGCCGCCAGGGATAAGGATAGCATCCAGATCTTTCAGGATTTCAACGCCACGCGTTTCAACATCCTGTGAATCAATCAGCTTGATGTTCACGGAGACACGGTTCTTCAGACCACCGTGTTTCAGCGCTTCAATCACTGACTTATAGGCATCTGGCAGCTCGATGTACTTGCCAACCATACCGATAGTCACTTCGCCTGCCGGATTGGCTTCTTCGTAAATAACCTGTTCCCATTCAGACAGGTTAGCTTCCGGACAGTTCAAGCTGAATCGTTTACAAATATAATCGTCCAGGCCCTGCGATTTCAACAGGCCCGGGATTTTATAAATGGAATCGACATCTTTCATTGAAATAACGGCTTTTTCTGGCACGTTACAGAACAATGCAATTTTCGCACGTTCGTTCGCCGGAACCGCACGGTCAGAACGGCAAACCAGGATGTCTGGCTGAATACCAATAGAGAGCAGCTCTTTGACAGAGTGCTGAGTCGGCTTGGTTTTCACTTCACCTGCAGCGGCCATGTAAGGCACCAGGGTCAGGTGCATGAACAGCGCGTGTTCACGGCCAATGTCTACCGCCAGCTGACGAATCGCTTCCAGGAACGGCAGGGATTCGATGTCACCCACGGTCCCGCCGATTTCAACCAGCACCACGTCGTGGCCTTCGCCACCCGCCACAATGCGTTCTTTGATAGCGTTAGTGATGTGCGGAATAACCTGAACGGTGGCACCCAGGTAGTCACCACGGCGCTCTTTACGCAAAACGTCGGAGTAAATACGGCCCGTCGTAAAGTTGTTACGACGCGTCATTTTGGTGCGGATGAAACGCTCGTAGTGGCCAAGATCCAGATCGGTTTCAGCGCCGTCTTCAGTAACGAACACTTCCCCGTGTTGGATTGGGCTCATGGTGCCCGGATCGACGTTGATGTACGGATCCAGTTTCATCATGGTCACATTGAGGCCACGGGCTTCAAGAATGGCTGCGAGGGAGGCTGCGGCAATGCCTTTACCCAGAGAGGATACGACCCCGCCGGTCACAAAAATATAGTTCGTTGTCATGCTGAACCTGAGAAGTTAGGGTGAAACGATGGAATAACCAGGACGGGAAAGTAGTATACCCGAACACGGCGAGCGCCACAAACTTTCATTCTCCGTCTCCATTCCAGGCCATGACAAACATAAGGAGTGAGAAAATAGCCCCTTTTGGGTAAATGTTTTTGACGCAAATCAAGCGCTTGTCATTTAAAAAATCACACAAATTGCGCTTGATCGCAAAATTCCGTTAGAGATCAGATTCCTGGCGTTTTACTTCCTGCCAGACTTCTTCCATGGCTTCGAGGTCAATTCCGCTCATTTCCAGGCCCCGCGAGGCCACAATCCGCTCGACTTCGCGAAAGCGTCGTTCGAATTTTATGTTTGCTTTTTGCAGGGCGGTTTCCGCTTTTACACCCAGGTGGCGCGAAAGGTTGACGGTCGCAAACAGCAGGTCGCCCATCTCCTCTTCGAGCTTTGCTTCATCCACCACCGCCTGCTGCGCTTCATGCATCACTTCGTCAATCTCTTCGTGCACTTTATCCAGCACCGGGCCAAGCGAGGTCCAGTCAAAACCGACGGCGGAGCAGCGTTTTTGAATTTTATGCGCGCGCATCAGCGCGGGCAGGCTCATCGGGATGTCATCCAGCGCAGAGTGCTGAGATTTTTCTGCCCGTTCGGCGCTTTTGATTTGCTCCCAGCGGGCCAGGACTTCGCTGCTGTTCCCTGCCGTGGCGTCACCGAAAATATGGGGATGACGGCGCTCCAGCTTGTCGCTGATGGCGGCGCAGATATCGTCAAAGTTAAAGCGCCCTTCTTCCTGCGCCATTTGCGCATAGAACACCACCTGGAACAGTAGATCGCCCAGCTCGCCGCGCAGGTCGTCAAAATCTTCACGGGAAATGGCGTCCAGTACCTCGTAGGTCTCTTCAAGGGTGTACGGAGCGATGGTGGCGAAAGTCTGCTCTTTGTCCCACGGGCAGCCGTTTTCCGGGTCGCGCAGGCGTTTCATGATGCCGAGCAGGCGGTCGATTTGAGTCATAATCTGTTCCATTAAAAAACAAGCCGGGTAGCGGCAAAGCCTTACCCGGCCTACATAAGAAAGTGCAGTTAACCGCCGTGCAGACGACGCGCGTCAATCACATCCGGCACCTGGTTCAGTTTACCGAGCACGCGGCCCAGCACCTGCAGGTTGTAGATTTCGATGGTCATATCAATGGTGGCAAGCTGCTCGCGGGTATCGCTGCGGCTGGCGACGCCCAGCACGTTGACCTTCTCGTTGGCAAGAATGGTGGTAATGTCGCGCAACAGACCGCTTCTGTCGTTCGCGGTGACGCGAACCACCAGCGAGTAACCGGCGGAATAGCTCTCGCCCCAGACCGCTTCCACAATGCGCTCCGGTGCGTGAGACTGCAGCTCGGCAAGCTGATCGCAGTCGGAACGGTGAATCGAGATCCCGCGCCCCTGAGTGATAAAGCCGACGATGTCGTCACCCGGAATAGGCTGGCAGCAGCGGGCAATGTGGTGCATCAGATTGCCCACGCCCTCGACCACCACGCGACCGTTGTCTTTGCTGCGCTGCTGCGGCGCATAGGTTTTTTGCTGCAGCTGTTTGAGCGCCGCCGCGTCCTGCTCTTCCGCGCTTGGCTTATTAAACTGCGCCTGCAGGAAGTTCACCATCTGATTCAGACGGATATCACCGCCGCCAATGGCCGCTAACAGCTCATCAAGCTCGTTGAAGTTGTAGCGCGGCAGCAGGAATTTCTCCGCCTCTTTCAGGCTTATCCCGATGTGCTCCAGCTCGTCGTCAAGGATCTGGCGACCGGCAAGGATATTCTTGTCACGATCCTGTTTACGGAACCAGGCGTGAATCTTCGAGCGCCCGCGGCTGGTGGTGACATACCCCAGGTTTGGGTTAAGCCAGTCCCGGCTCGGGTTGGGCTGCTTCTGGGTAATGATTTCAATCTGGTCGCCCATCTGCAGCTGATAGGTGAACGGTACGATGCGTCCGCCAATTTTGGCCCCGATGCAGCGGTGCCCCACATCGCTGTGGATGTGGTAGGCAAAATCGAGCGGCGTAGAGCCGGCCGGCAGGTCGACAACGTCGCCTTTTGGGGTAAAGACATACACCCGGTCGTCAAAGACCTGGCTGCGCACTTCGTCGAGCATCTCGCCGGAGTCGGCCATCTCTTCCTGCCACGCAATCAGCTTACGCAACCAGGCAATACGGTCTTCGTGACCAGAACGCGCCCCACCGGAGGTGCCTTCTTTGTACTTCCAGTGCGCGGCGACGCCCAACTCAGCGTCTTCGTGCATCTGTTTGGTGCGGATCTGAATCTCGACCGTTTTCCCACCCGGACCAAGCACAACAGTATGGATAGACTGGTAGCCGTTCGGTTTGGGGTTGGCGACGTAGTCATCGAACTCGTCCGGCAGATGGCGGAAGTGAGTGTGCACTATCCCCAGCGCGGCGTAGCAGTCCTGCAGACGCTCCGCCACGATACGCACGGCGCGCACGTCAAACAGCTCGTCAAAGGCGAGGTGTTTCTTCTGCATTTTGCGCCAGATGCTGTAGATGTGCTTAGGACGGCCGTAGACTTCGGCGCGCACGTTCTCTTCTTTCATCGCCTGACGTAAGCCGCCGACAAAATCCTCAATATAGTGCTCGCGGTCGATACGGCGCTCGGCAGGAGTTTGGCAATGCGTTTGTATTCCGCCGGATGCAGGTAACGGAAGCAGTAGTCTTCCAGCTCCCATTTGAGCTGACCAATCCCTAAGCGGTTCGCCAGCGGTGCATAGATGTTGGTACACTCTTTGGCCGCCAGCACGCGCTCGTCTTCCGGCGCATCCTTGACCTCGCGCAGGTGGGCAATACGCTCGGCGAGCTTGATGACCACGCAGCGGAAATCATCCACCATGGCCAGCAGCATCCGGCGGACGTTATCGACCTGTTCTGAGGAGACGGAGTCAGTATGTGCGGCTTTAAGCTGGCGGATGGCCGCCATATCGCGCACGCCGTGGATCAGCGCGACAACGGATTTTCCGACGCTGTCGCGCAGCACCTCTTCGGTGACCACGTCCGCATCGGCAAGGGGGAAGAGCAGCGCGGCCTGCAGCGTTTCGATGTCCATATTCAACATGGACAAAATTTCAACCATCTCCACGCCGCGCCACAGCAGAAGATCGGCGTCAGGATGCCCCTGCGTGGTGCGCAGACAATAGGCCCAGGTTTCGGTTAAGCGTTCACACGACTGCTGGCTGGAAATTCCCAGACTTGCGATCCATTTTTGTGGGTCAAATTCCCCAGCTTTATTGAGATGTGCACTTCTTACCGCAACCATTGTCCTCTCCTTTAGGGACCTGGGCCTGTCGAAGTCGACAAGCCAAACTCATTATATATGTTCGAACAACACCATGGATTCCAGATGCCCAGTGTGCGGGAACATGTCCATCATTGCCAGACGCTGAATCTGGTAACCCGCGCTGACTAATGCCTCGCTATCTCGGGCAAGCGTTGCCGGGTTACAGGAAACATAGACCACACGCTTTGGCGCGAGTTTAATAATATGCTGCATTACACCCGGGGCGCCTGCACGCGCCGGGTCGAGAAGAATTTTATCAAAGCCCTGCTTAGCCCACGGCTGTTGAGTGACATCTTCCTCAAGATTTTGATGAAAGAATGTCACATTTTGCAAGCCGTTCTGTTGGGCGTTCTCCCGCCCTTTCGCCACCAGCGCGTCGACGCCTTCGACGCCCACGACGCTGGCCGCGTTGCGGGCCAGCGGCAGGGTGAAGTTGCCCATTCCGCAGAACAGGTCAAGCACCCGATCGCTTTTCTGAACATCCAGCCACGCCAGCGCTTTCTCCACCATCTGCTGGTTAACGCCATCATTCACCTGAATGAAATCCCGTGGACTGAACGTTAAGCGTAGCCCGTTTGACGCATACCAGGGTGCATCACCGGTAACCTGCTCAAGTATCTCGCTTTGTGGTGCAAGGAAAAGCGCCAGGTCGTGGGAATGCGAAAAGCGTTCCAGTTTTTCGCGGTCTTTTTTCGATAATGGCGCCGTATGGCGCAGCACCATCAGCGGGCCATTGTTTGCCATAACCAGTTCAACATGCCCGAGGTGACGAACGCCGTCCAGCCCGGAGAGGCAGGTGCGTACGTCCGGCAGCAATGCCTCAAGTTGGGGCACCAAAATGGGGCACTGCTTCACATCAACGATGTCGCTGGACCCGGCCTTGCGAAACCCCATCTCCAGATGCGCCGTTTTTGGCTGATAGCTCAGACTCAGACGTGCACGGCGGCGGTAGCCCCATGGCTCACCGGCAATGACCTCGTTCACTTCATGTTTAAGCAGACGCGCCAGGGCGTTGCTTTTACTTTTTTGCTGTAATTCTGTGCTCGCATGCTGTTGCTGGCAGCCGCCACAGACGCCAAAATGCGCACAGCGAGGCTTCACACGCTCGGGGCTGTCGTTGAGACGACGCTTAACCTGCCCCCGTGCGAACTGACGTTTGTCTTCCGTCAGCGTAATTTCTGCTCGTTCTGTTGGCAGTAAACCTGTTATAAACAGAGCCTTACCATTGTGACGCGCCACACCCTGGCCAAACGGATCCAGGTCCGTGGCTTCAACAGTGATGATTTGACGCGTCGTCACGCGTCGCTTTGCAGAGTAGAATTGCGCCATCGCCGGGAATTTTCTCACATAAACATAATTATCTTAATTGTCCCATAACGGAACGCCATGACCAACTACAGCCTGCGCGCGCGCATGATGATTTTGATCCTCGCCCCCACCGTTCTCATCGGTTTGCTGCTGAGTATCTTTTTCGTGGTGCACCGCTATAACGATTTGCAGCGACAACTGGAAGATGCAGGCGCCAGCATCATCGAACCGCTTGCCGTCTCCAGCGAGTACGGCATGAACCTGCAAAACCGCGAATCCATTGGTCAGTTAATCAGCGTACTCCACCGCCGACACTCAGACATCGTACGCGCCATTTCCGTTTACGACGAACACAACCGGCTGTTTGTCACCTCGAATTTTCATCTTGACCCGGCGGCGCTGAAGATCCCGGACGGTACGCCCTTCCCGCGCCATCTCACCGTATTGCGGCGCGGCGATATCATGATCCTGCGTACGCCCATCGTGTCGGAAAGCTATTCCCCGGATGAGTCCGCGCAATCTGATGCCAAATCCAGCGATAACATGCTGGGATATGTGGCGCTGGAGCTGGATCTCAAGTCGGTTCGGCTACAGCAGTACAAAGAAATTTTCATCTCTGGCGTGATGATGCTGTTCTGCATCGGCATTGCGCTGATCTTCGGCTGGCGCCTGATGCGCGATGTGACGGGGCCTATCCGTAACATGGTCAACACGGTTGACCGCATCCGCCGGGGACAGCTCGACAGCCGGGTGGAAGGCTTTATGCTGGGCGAGCTGGATATGCTGAAAAACGGCATCAACTCGATGGCGATGTCGCTGGCGGCGTATCACGAAGAGATGCAGCATAATGTGGACCAGGCCACGTCCGACCTGCGCGAAACGCTGGAGCAGATGGAGATCCAGAACGTTGAGCTGGATCTGGCGAAAAAGCGTGCTCAGGAAGCGGCACGTATTAAATCAGAATTCCTTGCCAATATGTCGCACGAGCTACGTACGCCGCTCAATGGCGTGATCGGCTTTACCCGCCTGACCCTGAAAAGCGAGCTGAACCCGACTCAGCGCGATCACCTGCACACCATTGAACGCTCGGCCAACAACCTGCTGGCAATCATCAACGACGTGCTGGACTTCTCCAAGCTGGAAGCGGGCAAGCTTATCCTGGAGAGTATTCCTTTCCCGCTGCGCAGCACGCTTGATGAAGTAGTGACGCTGCTCGCGCACTCGTCCCACGATAAAGGCCTTGAGCTGACGCTGAACATTAAAAACGATGTGCCGGATAACGTCATTGGCGATCCGCTGCGCCTGCAGCAGGTCATTACCAACCTTGTCGGGAATGCCATTAAGTTCACCGAAAGCGGCAACATCGACATCCTGGTCGAAAAGCGCTCTATCAGCAGCAACAAGGTGCAGATTGAAGTTCAGATCCGCGATACGGGCATCGGTATTCCGGAGCGGGATCAGTCGCGTCTGTTCCAGGCGTTCCGACAGGCCGACGCCAGTATCTCCCGCCGTCATGGCGGTACTGGCCTGGGTCTGGTGATCACGCAACGCCTGGTGAACGAGATGGGGGGCGATATCTCTTTCCACAGCCAGCCGAACCGCGGCTCAACCTTCTGGTTCCATATCAATCTGGACCTCAACCCGAACGTGCTGACCGATGGCCCGGTGACGGACTGTCTGAAAGGGAAGCGTCTGGCCTACGTGGAGCCGAACGCGGCGGCAGCGCAGTGTGCGCTCGATATTTTAAGCACCACGCCGCTGGAGGTGATCTACAGCCCGACCTTCTCCGCCCTTGCCGTTGAGCACTACGACATTCTGCTGATGGGCATCCCGGTCACCTTCACAGGCGAACTGACCATGCAGCAGGAGCGGCTGGCGAAGGCCGCGTCAATGACCGACTATCTGCTGCTGGCGCTGCCCTGCCATGCGCAGCTCAATGCCGAAGAGTTGAAAAATGACGGCGCCGCCGCGTGTCTGCTTAAGCCGCTCACCTCGACCCGCCTGCTGCCCGCGCTTACGGAGTATTGCCGTCTTAGCCAGCATGCCCTTCCGCTGATTGACGAAGAGCAAAAACTGCCGATGAGCGTGATGGCGGTAGATGATAATCCGGCCAACCTGAAGCTCATTGGCGCACTGCTTGAAGACCAGGTACAGCATGTTGAGCTGTGTACCAGCGGCGCGCAGGCGGTTGAACAGGCGAAGCAGATGCAGTTTGATTTAATCCTGATGGATATTCAGATGCCGGGCATGGATGGCATTCGTGCCTGCGAGCTGATCCACCAGCTGCCGCACCAGCAGCAAACCCCGGTGATTGCGGTCACCGCCCATGCGATGGCTGGCCAGAAAGAGAAGCTGCTGAGCGCCGGGATGAATGATTATCTGGCGAAGCCAATCGATGAAGAGAAACTTCACAACCTGCTGTTACGCTATCAGCCGGGTCATATTGGCGGGACGTACACGGTATCCAGTGAGCCGGTTGAGCTCAGCGTCAATCAGAACGCGACGTTTGACTGGCAGCTTGCGCTGCGCCAGGCGGCAGGTAAACCCGATTTAGCCCGCGAAATGCTGCAAATGCTGGTCGCGTTTCTGCCGGAAATTCGCAACAAGGTTGAAGAGCAACTGGTGGGTGAAAACCCGGAAGCGCTGCTGGAAGCGATCCACAAGCTGCACGGCAGCTGCGGCTACAGCGGTGTGCCGCGGCTGAAAAACCTCTGCCAGTTGCTGGAGCAGCAGTTGCGTGCAGGGACCCCGGAATCAGAGCTTGAACCGGAGTTCCTGGAGTTACTGGATGAAATGGATAATGTGACGCGGGAAGCGATGAAGGTGTTAGGGAACTGAGGTGGGTACGGCTTGATTTTCCCCTCACCTCGGCCCTATCCCCAAAGAGGCGAGGGTGTATAAAGTCCCCTCTCCCCTTTGGGGAGAGGGTTAGGGTGAGGGGGGAAACTACATCCCCTGCCCCACTTTCAGCACCGCCGCGATATTCCTTGCCGCCATCCTGACGTTCTCGCTGGCATTTTCCAGCGCGTCTTCCAGCGAGCAGATGGTGTAGATCACGCTGAACACCGCATCAATGCCGTGATCGTGTACCACGCCAACGTCCGCCGTCAGGCTCCCTGCGATGCCGATGACGGGTTTGTTAAAGCGTTTCGCCACTTTCGCCACGCCCACCGGGACTTTGCCGTGGATCGTCTGGCTATCAATACGCCCTTCCCCCGTGATCACCAGATCCGCATCGGCCACCTGATCGGCCAGATGTAGCGCATCGGTCACAATCTCAATACCCTGGCGCAACTGCGCGCCGCAAAAGGCGTACAGCGCGGCGCCCATGCCCCCCGCCGCGCCACCACCTGCCAGGTTCAGCACGTCGATATCCAGATCCCGGGCAATGACTCGCGCATACTGAGCAAGCGCGTTGTCCAGGGTGACGATCATTTCGGGTGTGGCCCCCTTTTGCGGACCAAATATGGCTGACGCCCCCTCCTTTCCGGTCAGGGGATTGGTGACGTCGCAGGCGACCTCAATCCGGCACTCCGCCAGACGTTGATCCAGACCACTCAGGTCGATTCGCGCGAGTTTTCCCAGCTCGCGCCCGCCCAGGCCAAGGGACTCTCCACTGGCATCCAGCAGTTTCGCGCCCAGCGCCTGCACCATTCCGGCTCCGCCGTCGTTGGTCGCGCTTCCCCCGATCCCGATGATGATATGCTTAACGCCTGCATCCAGAGCGTGGCGGATAAGTTCCCCCGTGCCCCAGGAGGTCGTTTTCAGCGGATCGCGCTGCGCAGGCGCAACGAGCTCCAGACCGCTTGCCGCCGCCATTTCAATAAAGGCGCTTTGCTCGTCACCGGAGATCCCGTAAAACCCTTCCACCCGCTCGCCCAGGGGACCGGTCACCGGAACATGCACCATTCGCCCCTGGGTTGCCGCGATCATCGCCTCAACCGTGCCTTCGCCACCGTCCGCAACCGGCAGCTTGACGTAAACCGCCTCGGGAAAGATCTCGCGGAAACCACGCTCTATCGCTGTCGCGACCTCGAGCGCACTTAAACTTTCCTTATACGAGTCCGGTGCGATAACAATTTTCATAAGCCATCCTTACGCATAGTCGTTACGTTAAGCATACACCACGTAAAGAACCGCCCATGGGAGCGGTCCCATTGCTTTTATCGTACCATGCACGGACGTTTATTGTCGAATGCCCAGTCTGGGATCAGGTACTGCATCGCCATCGCGTCGTCGCGGGCGCCCAGACCGTGTTTCTGATACAGCTCGTGGGCCTTCATGACCTGGTCCATATCCAGCTCAACGCCTAACCCCGGCGTGGAAGGTACCTGCACCATGCCACCTTTGATCTCAAACGGCGCTTTGGTCAGGCGCTGATTCCCTTCCTGCCAGATCCAGTGCGTATCGATAGCGGTGATCGTGCCCGGTGCGGCGGCGGCAACGTGGGTGAACATCGCCAGCGACACATCGAAGTGATTGTTGGAGTGTGAGCCCCAGGTCAGGCCAAACTCGTGGCACATCTGCGCCACGCGAACCGACCCCTGCATTGTCCAGAAGTGCGGGTCCGCCAGTGGAATGTCGACAGACTGCAGTGACAGGGTGTGTCCCATCTGACGCCAGTCGGTGGCAATCATGTTGGTCGCGGTCGGCAGCCCCGTGGCACGACGGAACTCGGCCATCACTTCCCGGCCTGAGAAACCCTGTTCAGCCCCGCACGGATCCTCCGCATAGGCCAGCACGCCCTTCAGCTGCTTGCCGATGGCGATCGCTTCATTAAGCGACCAGGCACCATTCGGATCCAACGTCACGCGCGCCTGCGGGAAACGTTTTGCCAGCGCGGTGATGGCTTCCGCTTCCTCCTCCCCGGCCAGCACGCCGCCCTTCAGTTTGAAATCGTTGAAGCCATATTTTTCGTACGCGGCTTCCGCCAGACGCACCACCGCGTCCGGGGTCATCGCCTCGTCGTGGCGGAGCCGGTACCAGTCGCATTTGTCATCCGCCTGGCTCTGATAGGGCAGAGGCGTCAGCTTGCGGTCGCCGACAAAGAACAGATAGCCCAGCATTTCCACTTCGCTGCGCTGCTGACCCTCGCCCAACAGCGAGGCAACGTTAACCCCCAGATGCTGACCCAGCAGATCCAGCATCGCGGCTTCAATGCCGGTTACCACGTGGATGGTGGTGCGCAGATCGAACGTCTGCAGACCACGACCTCCGGCATCGCGGTCGGCAAAGGTGTTGCGCACGGTATTGAGAACATTTTTGTACTCACCCAGCGTTTTGCCCACCACCAGCGGGATGGCCTCTTCCAGCGTTTTGCGGATCTTCTCCCCGCCCGGAATTTCCCCCACGCCGGTGTGGCCGGCATTGTCTTTGATAATCACAATATTGCGGGTAAAGAATGGCGCATGTGCGCCGCTCAGGTTCATCAACATGCTGTCATGGCCCGCAACCGGTATGATCTGCATGGCGGTGACGACAGGGGTAGAAAAAGTACTCATCGTTCAATCCTTTTATCAGTGACGTCCGAAAACAGGGCGCTTACGGTCAAATGTCCAGCCGGGAATAAGGTACTGCATTGGGCCCGCGTCGTTACGCGCGCCGCCCGGCAATTTTTTATACGCCTCATGGGCTTTGTGGATCTGATCCCAGTCAGGCTCCACGCCCAGGCCCGGCGCATCCGGTACGGCAATCTTGCCCTGTTTGATTTCCAGCGGATTTTTCGTCAGGCGGGCTTCTCCCTCCTGCCAAATCCAGTGGGTGTCGATGGCGGTCGGGTTACCCGGCGCTGCCGCGCCAACGTGGGTAAACATCGCCAGCGAAATATCGAAGTGGTTGTTCGAGTGACAGCCCCAGGTCAGGCCCCACTCATCGCACAGCTGCGCCACGCGCACCGCGCCTGAAAGCGTCCAGAAGTGGGGGTCCGCCAGCGGAATATCGACGGCGTTCAGCATCACCGCATGCCCCATTTCACGCCAGTTGGTGGCGATCATATTGGTCGCCACCGGCAGCCCGGTGGCACGACGAAACTCGGCCATCACTTCACGGCCCGAGAAGCCCTGCTCCGCTCCGCAAGGATCTTCCGCATAGGTCAGGACATCCTGCAGCCCTTTGCACAGACTAATCGCTTCCTCCAGCAGCCATGCGCCGTTCGGGTCAACGGTGATGCGCGCCTCCGGAAAACGCTTTTTCAGCGCCCGGGCCGTTTCAATCTCCTGCTCGCCGGGCAGCACGCCGCCCTTCAGTTTGAAATCCTTAAAGCCGTAGCGATCTTGCGCGGCCTCGGCCAGACGCACCACGGCCTCCCCGGAGAGCGCCTCCTGGTGGCGCAGGTGATACCAGTCATGGTCGCCCGTGGATCGCGCCAGGTAAGGGAGATCGGTTTTATTGCGATCGCCTACGTAGAACAGATAACCCAGCACCGTCACCGCATCCCGCTGTTTACCCGGCCCCAGCAGCTCGCAAACCGGGACATTCAGCGCCTGGCCCAGCAGATCGAGCAGGGAGGCCTCCAGTGCAGCAACCGCGTTGACGCGCAGTTCGAACGTCCAGGCGCCTTTCCCGAACGTGTCAAAGTCTGCCGACTGATTGCCCTTATGCACCCGCTGAACCAGCTTATTCAGACGGCCTACCTGCTGGCCCACCACCTGCGGGATGGCATCGACCAGCGTCTGGTAAATGACCTCACCGCCAGGGGCTTCACCCACGCCGGTATGCCCTGCGCTGTCTTTCAGCACCACGATATTACGGGTAAACCAGGCGTTATGGGCGCCGCCAATATTGAGCAGCATGCTGTCCTGGCCAGCCACCGGGATAACCTTCATCTCCGTGACGATTGGGCTCGATTGCATTGTCATCAGCCACGCTCCGCAACAGATTTAAGCTCGACGCGTTTGATATCGCCCACCAGCACCAGATAGCTCAGCACCGCGACCAGCGCATGCACCCCCACATAAATCAGCGCACCGTTGAAAGATCCGGTCGTGCCGACGATGTAACCGATAGCGATTGGCGTAACAATCCCGGAGATATTGCCGAACATATTGAACAGACCGCCGCTCAGGCCGCTGATCTCCTTCGGTGCCGTATCCGCCATCACTGCCCAGCCGAGCGCGCCGATACCTTTGCCGAAGAAGGCCATCGCCATAAAGCCGATAATCATCCATTCCGCATTCACGTAGTTACAGAACACCATGGTCATGGAGAGCAGCATACCGAGCACAATCGGCGTTTTACGCGCGATGTTCAGTGATCCCGTGCGGCGCATCAGCCAGTCAGAGATCACCCCGCCGAGCACGCCCCCTACGAAGCCGCAGATTGCCGGGACCGAGGCAACAAATCCCGCCTTCAGAATCGACATGCCGCGGGCCTGCACCAGATACACCGGGAACCAGGTGATGAAGAAGTAGGTTAAGGCGTTAATGCAGTACTGACCCAGATAGATCCCGATCATCATCCTGGAGCCAACGAGCTGTTTGATCTGCGCCCATTTCTGGCTGAACGGGACTTTCGCCGTCGCCGATTTTTGATCCATATTGATCAGCGCACCACCTTCTGCGATGTACTCCAGCTCTTTTTTATTCACGCCAGGGTGCTGGCTGGGTTCGTGGATCACTTTCAGCCAGACAAAGCTGATCACGATCCCCAGCCCGCCCATAAAGAAGAACACGTGCGACCAGCCCACCTCATGCGTCAGCCAGCCCATAATGGGGGCAAAGATCACCGTGGCGAAGTACTGTGCGGAGTTAAAAATCGCCACCGCCGTTCCCCTCTCCTGTGCCGGGAACCAGGCGGCCACAATGCGGCTGTTGCCGGGGAAAGAAGGGGCTTCCGCTAAGCCCACCAGGAAGCGCAGCGTGAAGAGTGCGACGATGATGCCAAAACCGCTGAACACATCGACGAAGCCCTGTAACAGGGTGAAGGCAGACCAGATGAAGATGGACCAGAAATAGACCCGTTTCGAGCCAAAACGGTCCAGCAGCCAGCCGCCAGGAATCTGCCCGATAACGTAGGCCCATGAGAACGCAGAGAAAACGTAACCCATGCCCACGGGATCAAGGCCGATGTCTTTCGCCATTTCCGAGCCGGCAATCGACAGCGTGGCGCGGTCACCATAGTTAAAGGATGTGACGATAAACAGCATCACCACTATCCAGTAGCGGGCATTGGTGCGCTTTTCAGCGCGGCTCGCTGCGTGGCTTAATGTACTCATTGTTGCACTCCTGAAACATAGCTTTCGCCAGGTTCATTCTGTACAGCACCGGTAGGGTAATCAGAATGAGATTTATGTTTTGTCGTTTTGGTACGGCCTGCAGCCGTTTTATCGTGACCGGAAAAGTATATGAAGGAGTGACACGTTCTCTCACCGTGCAAAAACACAGTATTAAAGAGTGTGAGGGAGGTTGTTTAGGGCATAAGCCCAGAGGAGTGGAAGGTGGTTCACGGAAATGGCGTTTGGTGCGGGGTGTAATGCCGGGTGGCGGCTACGCCTGACCCGGCCAGGAAAACCCGTAGGCCCGCGCAAGCGAAGCGCCGCCGGGCAGAGTGTTATTTGAGAAGTGAGGCCCAGTTTTCCACCCACGGGTTTGATTCACTCTCGGGTTCTGGGTGTTCGCCCGCGTCAATCATCAGCATCTCGCCAACGCGCTGGGCGCTCTGCTCCTGGAGGAGCGCATCGAACTGCTTGCCGCCGCCGCAAAAGTTGGCGTACGAGCTGTCGCCGAGGGCAATGATGCCGTAGTGAACGTCAGGCTGATAGCCAAGCTGCTCTTTAATGCCCTGGAACAGCGGCACGATGCTGTCCGGCAGATCACCCTGCCCGGTGGTGGAGGTCACCACCAGAATGTATTTATCTTTATACTTTTCCCAGTCCGCCAGCGCCGGGTCTTCATAGACCGTGGCTTTATGGCCCTTGCCTGCCAGAATCGCCTCAGCCTCTTCCGCGACCAGCAGCGAGTTGCCGTACATTGTGCCGACAAAAATGCCTACTTCAGCCATGATATTTTCCCTTTTTGAATACGCTTATTGTTCATCCTGAACGTTGCCTGATACAAACTCAACCCTTTCATTTTCGGGGAGTTGTCCCAGCCAGCCAAACTGTGACAGCGCCTGCATCCAGACGTCATCCAGCCCCGCGCGGATAGTCAGCGGTTCGCCGGTAAACGGGTGCGTCAGGCTGAGCTCGCTGGCGTGTAACATCAGACGGTTGCAGCCAAAATGTTCGGCCGCGCTGCGGTTCTGGCGCAAATCACCGTGTTTGCTGTCACCAATAATCGGATGACGCAGATGCTTCAGGTGTCGGCGAAGCTGGTGTTTACGCCCGGTTTTCGGCAAAAGCTCCACCAGGCTGTAACGCGTGGAGGGAAATTTGCCGGTGGCGACCGGCATGTCGGTGGTCGCCATACCGCGATAATCCGTCACGGCAGGCTGCGGGCCCTTATCCTCGCGGGCAAATTTATCGGCGATTTTGTCCAGTTCCTCCACCAGCGGATAGTCCAGGGTGGCGGAGTCGGTCAGCCAGCCACGGACGATGGCGTGGTAGCGTTTCTGGATCTGGTGCTGTTCGAACTGCTGCGCCAGCAGACGCCCTGCTTCGCTGGAAAGCCCCATCAGCAGCACGCCGGAGGTCGGCCTGTCGAGACGATGGGCAGTAAACACATGCTGACCAATCTGGTCGCGCACGGTTTGCATCACCACCACTTTCTCGTCGCGATCCAGCCAGCTTCGGTGCACCAGCCAGCCTGACGGTTTATTCACCGCCACCAGCCATTCATCCTGATAGAGGATCTCAAGCGTCATGCATCTTCACCGGCAAACAGGGCATCCAGTTTTTCCAGTTCGACCAGCATCACGTCGCGCGCAGGGTGCGTCGCCTCCAGCGCCATTTCATAATAGGGAGAAACAGCAAACGCCTGCGGCAACGGGTGTCCGCCCTCAAGCAACGCGTGCATCCGCGGAAGTAAAACCCACTGGAGCCACTCGAACGGTGCCAGCGTATCCAGGCAGAAGGGCTGGGTGCTCGCAAACGCTTCTGGCTGCGGCGCGGTCTCCTGCCACAGCTGATGTTGGCGCAAAAGGGCTTCGATGGCGTGCAACTGAGCACGAACGCTATCGTGATGCGTCATAATAACCTCAACTGAAAAAGTGAACGGCGCGCAGCATAGCATTGCGGAAGGCAGAAATAAAAAAAGGGAGCACTGTAAAAACAGTGCTCCCGGTTCGTTTCGCAGCATTCCAGCTACAATTCGTGCTCCCTGCTCATCCGTGACAACTTTTCCTGAAGCCCGAAGGCCTGGTCATCCGTAAACCGATGCATCCTGCACACATCTTCCTGACGTGACTGTTTCATCCTGAAACGTCCTGGCCTTCCTGACCCACCGACCATCCTGACCGGTTCTCGTTCTCCTTCCTGGAGGTGTCCCTTACGCTTCCTGCGTTATCCACTTGCTTCATCCTGAAGCCTTCCTGCAGCGCCATCCTGACGTGTCCTGTGTAAGAAACGTCATCATCCTGATGTTCGTTTCTTGTGTCGGCGTCCTGTCGACGGAGATAGAATCCGCTATTCCGCTTCGTCTTACAACCCACCCTGTCAGGGGTGTAAGCCGTAAGAAACCGCCAAATCCGAAGCGATGATCCAGTAATTCGTTGAAATACAGCGTGATATTAATCTTAATTGAATAAGGCAATACTGAATGATCCAGCGATCTCTCACAAACCTTGTAAGAGATCTCTCACACGCGGTGTAGCATCATGGATTACAGAAGCGGCTCAAGTCGGGTGAGGAAATCCGCAAGAGAGGGGGCGAGAGTCTCGCGATTGCGGGTGCCGATGGTCTCTTTAACCACTTCTCCGGACAGGTTACAGACAGAGATAACATCCAGTTCGCTGTCGAGTGTGGCGATAAAGAGCGTCGGAGAAAGCTTAAGGCGTTTTTGCGTGACCAGATGACCAATCAGGTTTTCCTGAACACGCAGCAGATCGTCTTCGCTCCAGGTCTGCAACAGCGTCAGCGTCATGTCCGCAAAGCGCGCAGGCATATCCCCTGCAAACTGCGTGGCATAAAACGCATGAACCGCTGGTTGTACCACAATGTCCATTGCCCGTTCAACCGCATTTACATTTTGCTCGCCGGTATTGGGCTTCGGCTGCCAGATCACGTAATCGTCGGGCGAAGAGATAATGCAGGGTGAGGGTACACCGTATAAATCAGCACTTTGCGGCCATGTACCGTGCTTTTCATGCCAGGCATCGCAATAGCGGGTTGTGAAGGTAGTCAGGGCATTTGCAGTTTCGATGTCCACCGATTTCTCTCTTCTTGTCAGACAGGATAAACTCAGGGCATAAGTGTACCTGTAAAGTGGCTATGAAACATGTCTTACGAAAATCATCAGGCGTTAACCGGCTTAACGCTGGGTAAATCGACCGACTACCGCGATACCTACGATGCCAGCCTGCTGCAGGGCGTACCGCGCAGCCTGAATCGCGATCCGCTGGGTCTGCATGCGGACGCGCTGCCGTTTGTCGGCGGGGATATCTGGACGCTGTACGAACTCTCGTGGCTCAACGCCCGTGGGCTACCGCAGGTGGCGGTGGGCCACGTTGAGCTGGATTACGCCAGCCAGAATCTGGTGGAATCCAAAAGCTTCAAGCTCTATCTCAACAGCTTTAACCAGACCAGATTCAACAGCTGGGACGACGTTCAGCACACGCTGGAACGTGATTTAAGCGCCTGTGCGCAGGGCAAGGTGAGCGTTTCACTGTATCGCCTGCACGAGCTGGAAGGGCAGCCGATTGCCCACTTCAACGGGACCTGCATCGACGATCAGGACATCGAGGTGGAGAACTATGAATTCAGCGCCGACTACCTCGAAAACGCGGCAAGCGGAAAGGTGGTCGACGAGACGCTGGTCAGCCATCTGCTGAAATCCAACTGCCTGATCACCCACCAGCCGGACTGGGGCTCAGTGCAGATCCAGTACCGCGGCCCGAAAATCGACCGGGAAAAGCTGCTGCGCTATCTGGTGTCGTTCCGCCATCACAACGAATTCCACGAGCAGTGCGTGGAGCGCATCTTCAGCGACATCCAGCGTTTCTGCCAGCCAGAAAAACTGAGCGTATATGCGCGCTACACCCGCCGTGGCGGTCTGGACATTAACCCGTGGCGGACCAATACCGATTTTGTGCCTGCGACGGGCCGGCTGGTACGTCAGTAAGCTAACTATTTTCACAATATGCGCGGTTTGTTCCGCGCTTTAGGTTGTGAAACGTCACGCGCCAGGGCTATTGTAATCAACAGGGAAAGACGATAATCGTCCCGTAAGGAGCTCACTTGATTACACATATTAGCCCACTTGGCTCAATGGATATGTTGTCGCAGCTGGAAGTGGACATGCTTAAACGCACGGCCAGCAGCGATCTTTATCAACTGTTTCGTAACTGTTCACTTGCCGTACTGAACTCCGGAAGCCTGACAGATAACAGTAAAGAACTGCTGTCCCGCTTCGAAAGCTTTGATATCAACGTGCTGCGCCGCGAGCGTGGCGTGAAGCTTGAAGTCATCAACCCGCCGGAAGAGGCCTTCGTCGACGGACGTATCATTCGTTCACTTCAGGCTAACCTGTTTGCCGTGCTGCGCGACATCCTGTTTGTTAACGGGCAGATCCACAACGCCGGCCGCTTCCAGCATCTCGACCTGGAAAGCTCAGTCCATATCACCAACCTGGTGTTCTCCATTTTGCGCAACGCCCGTGCCCTGCACGTTGGCGAAGCACCCAATATGGTCGTCTGTTGGGGCGGCCACTCTATTAACGAAACCGAATATCTCTATGCCCGTCGGGTGGGAACACAACTCGGCCTGCGTGAGCTGAATATCTGTACCGGTTGCGGCCCGGGCGCCATGGAGGCGCCAATGAAAGGTGCCGCGGTGGGGCATGCTCAGCAGCGTTACAAAGAGGGACGCTTTATCGGCATGACCGAGCCGTCCATCATCGCCGCTGAACCACCTAACCCACTGGTTAACGAGCTGATTATCATGCCGGATATCGAGAAACGTCTTGAGGCGTTTGTCCGTATCGCCCACGGCATTATCATCTTCCCGGGCGGCGTAGGAACGGCGGAAGAGCTGCTCTATCTGCTGGGGATCCTGATGAACCCGGCGAACAAAGATCAGGTGCTGCCGCTGATCCTGACCGGGCCAAAAGAGAGCGCTGACTACTTCCGCGTGCTGGACGAGTTTATCGTGCATACGCTGGGCGAAACCGCGCGCCGCCACTATCGCATCATCATTGATGATGCCGCGGAAGTGGCGCGTCAGATGAAAAAAGCGATGCCGCTGGTGAAAGAAAACCGCCGTGATACCGGGGATGCCTACAGCTTTAACTGGTCAATCCGCATTGCGCCGGACCTGCAGATCCCGTTCGAGCCAACGCATGAGAATATGGCAAACCTGAAACTGTATCCGGATCAGCCGGTGGAAGTGCTGGCGGCCGACCTGCGTCGCGCCTTCTCCGGCATTGTGGCGGGTAACGTTAAAGAGGTAGGTATCCGCGCTATCGAGCAGCATGGTCCGTACAAGATCCACGGCGATCCGGAAATGATGCGCCGCATGGACGACATGCTGCAGGGCTTTGTTGCGCAACACCGCATGAAGCTGCCGGGCTCAGCCTACATTCCTTGCTACGAAATCTGCACATAACGCTTAGCAGCGTCTCACCAAAGCCGGGTCGCCCTGTCGCGTATCCCGGCTTTTTTATTACCAAAGCAATTCATATATATCCCTTATGTGATTTACAAAGTTTTCACATACGCAAACGATTACTTCGTTTTTGCGACCGTAAATTATCAGCCTTAATCAAAATTACCTGCCAGAAAATCCTAAAAACCTGCTTCTTTACAGCTAAAGACACCTATATCACGGGTCAGTCTTTCAGCCCACATGTCGTTGGTGGTAGCCTTCGCGCCCGTAAATTCTCTTTGATGTTTTTTTAACAGATAAATGGTCTAAAGATGCCCACATCATAAGTGGATTATTGCATTTGGGATCAGGATCACTGATAGATTCATAACTAGAATGTATCTTTCCGCCCGCCAATAGTTACGGGTGAAAATTATTAAAAAACCGTCACTGAACGAATTTCATATTACCGTCAGGCACTTTTTCATCGGATTTGACTAAAAACCTGACAATTCGCTTCCTCCAGGAGATACAGATGGAAACCACTCAAACCAGCACCGTTGCTTCGATTGAATCCCGAAGTGGTTGGCGCAAAACGGATACCATGTGGATGCTTGGCCTTTACGGCACAGCAATCGGCGCTGGTGTACTGTTCCTTCCTATCAACGCAGGCGTCGGCGGTCTGATCCCGCTGATCATTATGGCAATCATTGCTTTCCCGATGACCTTCTTCGCACACCGCGGACTGACCCGCTTCGTGCTGTCCGGTAAAAATCCGGGTGAAGACATCACTGAAGTGGTTGAAGAACATTTCGGCGTGGGTGCAGGTAAACTGATTACCCTGCTCTACTTCTTCGCGATTTACCCTATCCTGCTGGTCTACAGCGTGGCGATCACCAACACCGTTGAAAGCTTCATGACGCACCAGCTGCACATGACGCCACCACCACGTGCGATTCTGTCTCTGATCCTGATTGTGGGCATGATGACCATTGTGCGCTTTGGTGAGCAGATGATTGTTAAAGCGATGAGCGTGCTGGTGTTCCCGTTTGTGGCTGCGCTGATGTTACTGGCCTGCTACCTGATCCCACAGTGGAACGGTGCCGCGCTGGAAACCCTGTCCCTGAGCAGCGCATCTGCAACCGGTAACGGTCTGCTGATGACCCTGTGGCTGGCAATCCCGGTAATGGTCTTCTCCTTCAACCACTCTCCAATCATCTCTTCTTTCGCTGTGGCGAAACGTGAAGAGTACGGTAATGGTGCTGAGAAGAAGTGCTCCAGCATTCTGGCACGCGCTCACATCATGATGGTGCTGACCGTTATGTTCTTCGTATTCAGCTGCGTACTGAGCCTCTCCCCGGCGGATCTGGCGGCAGCGAAAGAGCAGAACATCTCTATTCTGTCTTACCTGGCAAACCACTTTAACGCACCGCTGATTGCGTGGATGGCACCGATCATCGCGATGATCGCCATCACCAAATCCTTCCTCGGCCACTACCTGGGCGCACGTGAAGGCTTCAACGGTATGGTGATTAAATCTCTGCGCGGTAAAGGCAAGAGCATTGAAATCAGCAAGCTGAACAAAATCACTGCGCTGTTCATGCTGGTGACCACCTGGGCTGTTGCCACCCTGAACCCAAGCATCCTGGGCATGATTGAAACCCTGGGCGGCCCGGTTATCGCGATGATTCTGTTCCTGATGCCGATGTACGCGATTCAGAAAGTCCCTGCTATGCGTAAATACAGTGGTCATGTGAGCAACGTCTTTGTGGTTATCATGGGGCTTATCGCTATCTCTGCGATCTTCTACTCCCTGTACACCATGTTCTGATTATCACCCGCGCCGTCCCTGGACGGCGCACTCCTTCCTCTCTGACTGAAAGCAATGGACGCATCATGATTAGCGTATTCGATATCTTCAAAATCGGTATTGGTCCTTCCAGCTCTCACACCGTCGGACCGATGAAAGCCGGTAAGCAGTTCACGGATGACTTGATTGCACGCGGCATTCTGCACGACGTCACCCGCGTGGTTGTCGATGTGTACGGCTCGCTTTCCCTGACCGGGAAAGGTCACCATACCGATATCGCCATTATCATGGGCCTGGCGGGAAACCTGCCGGATACCGTTGATATTGATGCGATCCCTGGCTTCATCCAGGACGTTAACACCCACGGTCGCCTGCTGCTGGCAAACGGCGAACACGAAGTGGAATTCCCGGTTGATCGCTGCATGAATTTCCATGCCGACAACCTGTCGCTGCACGAAAACGGTATGCGTATTACCGCGCTGGCAGGCGATAACGCGGTATACAGCCAGACTTACTACTCTATCGGCGGCGGTTTTATCGTCGACGAAGACCACTTTGGTCAAACCAGCACCTCCTCTGTCGAAGTGCCGTATCCGTACAAAACGGCGGCGGATCTCCAGCGACACTGCCAGGAGACGGGACTTTCCCTCTCCGGTCTGATGATGAAAAACGAGCTGGCCCTGCACAGTAAAGAAGAGCTGGAACAGCACTTTGCAAACGTCTGGGAAGTGATGCGCGGCGGTATTGAGCGCGGGATCACCACCGAAGGCGTCCTGCCGGGCAAGCTTCGCGTACCGCGTCGTGCCGCCGCGCTGCGTCGTATGCTGGTGAGCACCGACAAAACGACCACGGACCCGATGGCCGTCGTGGACTGGATCAACATGTTCGCTCTGGCGGTAAACGAAGAGAACGCTGCCGGGGGCCGGGTGGTCACTGCGCCGACCAACGGTGCCTGCGGCATTGTTCCGGCGGTGCTGGCGTACTACGACAAGTTTATCCGTGAAGTGAACGCTAACTCTCTGGCGCGCTACCTGCTGGTCGCCAGTGCGATTGGTTCCCTGTACAAGATGAACGCCTCGATTTCCGGCGCGGAAGTGGGCTGCCAGGGTGAAGTTGGCGTGGCGTGCTCCATGGCTGCTGCAGGTCTGGCAGAGCTGCTGGGCGCAAGCCCGGCGCAGGTGTGCATTGCGGCCGAAATCGGCATGGAACACAACCTGGGGCTGACCTGTGATCCGGTTGCCGGACAGGTACAGGTTCCGTGCATCGAGCGTAACGCGATCGCCTCCGTGAAGGCGGTTAACGCGGCGCGTATGGCGCTGCGCCGCACCAGCGAGCCGCGTGTCTGTCTCGATAAGGTTATCGAAACCATGTATGAAACCGGTAAAGATATGAACGCCAAATACCGCGAAACCTCGCGCGGGGGCCTGGCGATGAAGATCGTTACCTGCGATTAAGCCTCCCAGGAAGCCTCGTTTTGCGAGGCTTCTTCCTGTTTTCCCCACCATTCATAGTTTCATGCTGCTGACAGTGTTACCCTTCTTGCATTAGATAGAAGGGAGATTATCTGTGGCTGTTCATTTGCTCATCGTCGACGCGCTCAACCTGATTCGCCGGATCCACGCGGTGCAAGGCACGCCCTGTAAGGACACCTGTCTGCATGCGCTGGAGCAACTCATTCGCCACAGCGAACCGACGCATGTCGTGGCGGTGTTTGATGACGAAGCTCGCAACAGCGGTTGGCGACACCAGCGTTTACCGGACTATAAAGCCGGACGCGCCCCCATGCCGGACGATTTGCATGCAGAAATGCCGATGATCCGCTCGGCATTCGAGCAGCGTGGCGTGCCCTGCTGGGGGGCTCAGGGCAATGAAGCTGACGATCTGGCGGCCACGCTGGCGGTGAAGGTTGCCAGCGCCGGTCATCAGGCGACGATCGTCTCAACCGACAAAGGCTACTGCCAGCTGCTCTCTCCCACTATCCGCATCCGCGATTACTTCCAGAAACGCTGGCTCG
>NZ_JAIWJZ010000234.1:0-460 GCF_020216105.1 Enterobacter sp. K16B | reverse complement strand
AACTGGCGCAAGCAAAAGATTGGCCGCTTCAACGGCAGCATTGATGCGAATACGCCCGCCTGGGGTATTACGATACTTGTTAAGCGATTCAAGTGCGCCTTCTATCGTGTCGAAAGGCTGAAGGACAGACTGAACCAGTTCTTCACCTGCTGCCGTAGGGGTGACGCTCTTGGTCGTGCGATTAAGCAGGCGAACCCCGAGCCGGGTTTCCAGTCCCTTCAGGGCATGACTAAGCGCTGATGCACTGACACCTAATTCAATCGCCGCACGGCTGAAACTGCGATGACGTGCAATAGCCATGAAATAAATGAGATCGGCGACATCAGCTCTGCTTATTTGCATACAGAATCGTTTTCCTTGTGCGTTAAGGCCCGAATGCGTTGATACGGAAATGATATACACCATAGACCGACCAGGGCTAATCCGTTGCTGAATTTTTTTCACAAGTCCATCCACTCAT
>NZ_JAIWJZ010000044.1:0-6420 GCF_020216105.1 Enterobacter sp. K16B | reverse complement strand
TGGTTTGGGACCAGTGGGTCGGAGGTTCGAATCCTCTCTCGCCGACCACATTCTGAAAAGGGCTAACCGCAAGGTTAGCCCTTTTTGCATTATGATCTTAGCCCGCCAGAGTGGCCAAAATGCCCCTTAGCCTCGCTTCACCCTGCCTGTTAACGATTTTGTGACATAATCCATTGTATTTTTTTATATATAGATTGATCTTTTTTCGCGTTGCTTATGGATAACCTCAGCATTTTTCGCTGTGCGTTTTAACGTTCGCGGTATTTAGTGCTCAGATAATCACCATTCTGCAAGAAAATTTACCCATTCTGAATAAAAGTTAATCACTGATTGTTGCGCAATATGAAGATAGTTGTGCTGCAAGATGGCGAGTAGCATAAATTTCCCTGCTGAAAACTGGCATGCATAGTTTTTTTAATCTTTGTTTGCGGTTTCTCACACTCAGCGTAAATCCCCGTCACCTGTATTGACGTTTTCACATTCTGTTGACAGATTGTAGGGCATGAGGGGCATTTCAGGGACGATCTGCGCTGCAACTCAAACGCTCTTCTGAAAGGATTCTCCATCCCTTTAACGCCTTCGGGCATCACCGACCGGACCGGGTAAAAAATAAATAAAGGTCTGGCGGCGTAACACAACAAAGCAAAACATCACATTGGAGCAGAATAATGAGTATTTCCTTGAAGAAGTCAGGGATGCTGAAGCTTGGTCTGAGCCTGGTGGCTATGACCGTGGCAGCAAGCGTACAGGCAAAAACCCTGGTTTACTGTTCTGAAGGCTCGCCGGAAGGCTTTAACCCACAGCTCTTTACCTCTGGTACGACATACGACGCAAGCTCTGTACCAATCTATAACCGTCTGGTTGAATTCAAAACCGGTACTACGGAAGTGATCCCGGGGCTGGCGGAGAAGTGGGACGTCAGCGAAGACGGTAAAACCTATACCTTCCACCTGCGCAAGGGCGTGAAGTGGCAGGACAGCAAAGAATTCAAACCAACGCGCGACTTTAACGCCGACGACGTTGTGTTCTCCTTCGATCGTCAGAAAAACGCCCAGAACCCGTATCACAAAGTCTCTGGCGGCAGCTATGAATACTTCGAAGGGATGGGTCTGCCGGACCTGATCGCTGAAGTGAAAAAAGTGGACGATAATACCGTTCAGTTCGTGCTGACGCGTCCTGAAGCGCCATTCCTGGCGGATCTGGCCATGGACTTCGCCTCTATTCTGTCTAAAGAGTACGCGGACAATATGCTGAAAGCCGGTACGCCGGAGAAAGTTGACCTGAACCCAATCGGTACCGGTCCATTCCAGCTGCTGCAGTACCAGAAAGACTCCCGTATTCTCTACAAAGCGTTCGAAGGCTACTGGGGAACCAAACCGAAGATCGACCGTCTGGTCTTCTCTATCACGCCTGATGCGTCAGTGCGTTATGCAAAACTGCAGAAAAACGAATGCCAGGTGATGCCATACCCGAACCCGGCTGACATTGCTCGCATGAAGCAGGATAAGAACATCAACCTGCTGGAGCAGGCGGGTCTGAACGTAGGCTACCTCTCTTTCAACACCGAGAAGAAACCGTTCGATGACGTAAAAGTGCGTCAGGCGCTGACTTACGCGGTGAACAAAGAAGCGATCATCAAAGCGGTTTACCAGGGCGCTGGCGTTGCTGCCAAAAACCTGATCCCACCGACCATGTGGGGCTATAACGATGACGTTAAAGACTACACCTACGATCCTGAGAAAGCGAAAGCGCTGCTGAAAGAAGCAGGCCAGGATAAAGGCTTTACCGTTGAGCTGTGGGCGATGCCGGTGCAGCGTCCGTACAACCCGAACGCACGCCGTATGGCAGAAATGGTTCAGGCTGACTGGGCGAAAATTGGCGTTCAGGCCAAGATTGTGACCTACGAGTGGGGCGAGTATCTGAAGCGCGCCAAAGCGGGTGAGCACCAGGCGGTAATGATGGGCTGGACCGGTGACAATGGGGATCCGGACAACTTCTTCGCTACCCTGTTCAGCTGCGCGGCGGCAAAAGATGGTTCTAACTACTCTCGCTGGTGCTACAAGCCGTTTGAAGACCTGATCCAGCCGGCGCGTGCGACCGACGATCACAACAAACGTATTGAACTGTACAAGCAGGCGCAGGTTGTCATGCACGATCAGGCTCCGGCGCTGATTGTTGCTCACTCCACCGTGTACGAGCCAGTGCGCAAAGAAGTGAAAGGCTACGTGGTTGATCCACTGGGCAAACACCACTTCGAAAACGTTTCTGTTGAATAATTAAAAGCCACGCCAGGCGGCGCTGCGCTTGCACTGGCCTACGGTATGTAGGCCGGGTAAGCGTAGCGTCACCCGGCAGCAGTGCTTTATTCCCTCTCTGAAAGGAGAGGGGATAAGATTTGTGAGCAATACAGACGCCACGCCACTGGTCGTGCGTCATCAGAGAGAATCCGGGTTATGTTGCAGTTCATCCTCCGACGTCTGGGACTTGTTATCCCCACGTTTATCGGTATCACCCTTCTCACTTTTGCCTTCGTCCATATGATCCCCGGCGACCCGGTAATGATTATGGCGGGCGAGCGTGGTATTTCCCCTGAGCGCCATGCACAGCTGTTGGCTGAACTCGGCCTCGATAAGCCGATGTGGCAGCAGTACCTCCATTATATTTGGGGCGTCATGCACGGCGACTTAGGGATTTCGCTGAAAAGCCGTCTTCCGGTGTGGGACGAGTTCGTGCCGCGTTTTAAAGCGACACTGGAGCTTGGCGTCTGCGCCATGATTTTTGCCACCGCGGTGGGTATTCCGGTTGGGGTACTGGCTGCCGTTAAACGTGGCTCCATTTTTGACCATACTGCCGTGGGCCTGGCGCTGACCGGCTACTCCATGCCTATCTTTTGGTGGGGCATGATGCTGATCATGCTGGTCTCGGTTCAGCTTAACCTGACGCCGGTCTCCGGGCGCGTCAGCGACATGGTCTTCCTGGATGACTCCAACCCACTCACTGGCTTTATGCTGATTGATACGGCTATCTGGGGCGAAGAGGGCAACTTCATTGATGCCGTCGCGCATATGATCCTGCCTGCCATGGTGCTGGGCACCATTCCTCTGGCGGTCATCGTGCGTATGACCCGTTCGTCCATGCTGGAAGTGCTGGGTGAGGATTATATCCGCACCGCGCGCGCCAAGGGTCTGACGCGTATGCGCGTCATCATCGTCCATGCGCTGCGTAACGCCATGCTGCCGGTGGTAACCGTTATCGGGCTGCAGGTGGGGACACTGCTGGCGGGGGCGATCCTGACCGAAACCATCTTCTCCTGGCCGGGTCTGGGCCGCTGGCTGATTGATGCGCTGCAACGCCGTGACTATCCGGTTGTGCAGGGCGGTGTACTGCTGGTCGCGACGATGATTATCCTCGTCAACCTGCTGGTCGATTTGCTGTACGGCGTGGTGAACCCGCGTATTCGTCATAAGAAGTAAGGGGCCATCATGTCACATGTTTCTGAAAATAAAGTGGTTACTGCACCGGTTCCAATGACGCCGCTGCAGGAATTCTGGCACTACTTCAAGCGCAACAAAGGCGCGGTGGTGGGGCTGGTGTATGTCTCTATCATGATCCTCATTGCGGTGTTTGCGAACGTGCTGGCACCCTACAACCCGGCGGACCAGTTCCGTGATGCGCTGCTTGCACCCCCGGCATGGCAGGATGGCGGTAGCCTGGCTCACCTGTTAGGTACCGATGACGTGGGCCGCGACGTGTTGTCGCGTCTGATGTACGGCGCGCGGCTGTCGCTGCTGGTCGGCTGCCTGGTGGTGGTGCTGTCCCTGATTATGGGGATCATCCTCGGTCTGGTTGCGGGTTATTTCGGCGGCATCGTTGATAACATCATCATGCGTATTGTCGACATCATGCTGGCTCTGCCAAGTCTGCTGCTGGCCCTGGTGCTGGTGGCGATATTTGGCCCGTCGATCGGTAACGCCGCGCTGGCCCTGACCTTCGTGGCACTCCCTCACTACGTACGTTTAACCCGTGCGGCAGTGCTGGTGGAAGTGAATCGCGACTACGTCACCGCGTCTCGCGTGGCGGGGGCGGGTGCGATGCGTCAGATGTTCGTCAATATCTTCCCTAACTGCCTTGCGCCGCTGATTGTTCAGGCGTCGCTCGGTTTCTCTAACGCCATTCTTGATATGGCCGCTCTTGGCTTCCTGGGCATGGGTGCGCAGCCGCCAACACCGGAGTGGGGCACCATGCTCTCCGACGTGTTGCAGTTCGCACAAAGCGCCTGGTGGGTTGTCACCTTCCCGGGTCTGGCAATCCTGCTGACGGTGCTGGCATTTAACCTGATGGGTGATGGCCTGCGCGATGCACTTGATCCCAAACTGAAGCAGTAAGAGGCACGAGATGGCGTTATTAAATGTAGATAAATTATCGGTGCACTTCGGCGATGAAGGCACCCCGTTTCGCGCCGTGGACCGCATCAGCTACAGCGTTAATCAGGGCGAAGTGGTAGGTATTGTTGGGGAGTCCGGTTCCGGTAAGTCAGTCAGTTCACTGGCGATTATGGGTCTGATTGATTATCCGGGCCGGGTGATGGCGGAAAACCTGCAGTTCAACGGTCAGGATCTGAAGCGCATTTCCGAGAAACAGCGCCGCCAGCTGGTGGGCGCGGAAGTGGCGATGATTTTCCAGGATCCGATGACCAGCCTGAACCCGTGCTACACCGTGGGCTTCCAGATTATGGAGGCGATCAAGGTGCATCAGGGCGGGAATAAGAAAACCCGTCGCCAGCGCGCGATCGATCTGCTGAACCAGGTCGGGATCCCTGACCCGGCATCCCGTCTGGACGTTTACCCGCATCAGCTCTCCGGTGGGATGAGTCAGCGCGTAATGATCGCGATGGCGATTGCCTGTCGACCAAAACTGCTGATTGCGGATGAGCCGACGACGGCGCTGGATGTGACCATTCAGGCGCAAATCATCGAGCTGCTGCTGGAGCTGCAGCAGAAAGAGAATATGGCGCTGGTGCTGATTACGCACGACCTGGCGCTGGTGGCCGAAGCGGCGCATAAGATCATCGTGATGTATGCCGGCCAGGTGGTCGAGACCGGAAATTCGCACGATATTTTCCGCGCGCCGCGTCACCCGTATACCCAGGCGCTTTTACGCGCGCTGCCGGAGTTTGCCCAGGACAAAGCGCGCCTGGCCTCGCTGCCGGGCGTGGTACCGGGGAAATATGACCGTCCGCAGGGCTGTCTGCTTAACCCGCGCTGCCCGTATGCGACAGACAAATGTCGGGCAGAAGAGCCAGAGCTGAACCAGCTTGCTGACGGTCGTCAGTCAAAATGCCACTACCCACTCGATGATGCCGGGAGGCCAACACTATGAGTACGCAACAGGCCACCACGCAACAGCCGCTGTTGCAGGCCATCGATCTGAAAAAATACTACCCGGTGAAGAAGGGACTGTTTGCCCCTGAGCGCCTGGTGAAAGCGCTGGACGGCGTCTCATTTAACCTCGAACGCGGTAAAACGCTGGCGGTGGTGGGGGAATCAGGCTGCGGTAAATCCACGCTTGGCCGTCTGCTGACGATGATTGAAGTGCCGACCGGCGGCGAGCTCTATTATCAGGGGCAGGATCTGCTCAAGCATGACCCGCAGGCGCAGAAGCTGCGTCGCCAGAAAATCCAGATTGTGTTTCAGAACCCGTACGGTTCGTTGAACCCGCGTAAAAAAGTGGGGCAGATTCTGGAAGAGCCGCTGTTGATTAACAGCAATCTGAGCAAAGAGCAGCGCCGTGAAAAAGCGCTGGCGATGATGGCGAAGGTCGGCCTCAAAACCGAGCATTATGATCGTTATCCGCATATGTTCTCCGGCGGGCAGCGTCAGCGTATCGCGATCGCGCGGGGGCTGATGCTCGATCCGGACGTGGTGATTGCCGATGAACCGGTTTCAGCGCTCGATGTTTCTGTCCGCGCGCAGGTGCTAAACCTGATGATGGATCTTCAGCAGGAGCTGGGGCTCTCTTACGTCTTTATCTCCCACGACCTGTCGGTAGTGGAGCATATCGCTGATGAAGTGATGGTGATGTATCTGGGACGCTGCGTGGAGAAGGGGACCAAAGACCAGATCTTTAATAATCCTCGTCACCCGTATACCCAGGCGCTGCTGTCTGCGACGCCGCGTCTGAACCCGGACGATCGTCGTGAGCGTATTAAGCTGACGGGTGAACTGCCAAGCCCGCTGAATCCACCTCCGGGATGTGCATTCAACGCCCGCTGCAGCCGTCGCTTTGGCCCTTGCACCCAGCTACAGCCGCAGCTGAAGGAGTATGGTGGTCAGCTGGTTGCCTGCTTCGCGGTCGATCAGGATGAAAATGGCGAGAAGCCACATGCATAAAGTAAAAAACCGGCGCTTAGCCGTTTTTTTT
>NZ_JAIWJZ010000233.1:0-227 GCF_020216105.1 Enterobacter sp. K16B | reverse complement strand
CTCTGTCCACCAAACTTCTGCCACACCGCCCCGCGCTCGATGATTTTGTCCGGCGCCGCACACTCCACCGTTCCGTCCGCTATCCGGATATATCCCCCGCCGCTCGTCAGTACTATCTCCTGCTTCGCACTGATGATGAGTTTTCCCTCACTGCTGCTGATGCGGATATCCTTCAGCGCATCCAGCGTCATCTCATCTCCCTGTGCCTGGATCTCCACCTTCCCTTT
>NZ_JAIWJZ010000232.1:0-233 GCF_020216105.1 Enterobacter sp. K16B | reverse complement strand
ATCGTGGTTCATCGTTGTCTTCCTGCAAGCCCGTTGCCAGAAACTCCTGGGCCTGCAGCCCGTTAACACTAAAGGCCCCTTTTCTTTCTATGCCTCCTCGTGAACGAGTAATATTGCTTTCTATTTCTCCCATTCTGTCCAGCACCGTATTTTCTTCACGCGTAAAGTTATCATTGGAAACCGCAACGCGTATATTGTCGAAAGTACTACTGATGAGCCCTATGTTAATATCC
>NZ_JAIWJZ010000043.1:0-27386 GCF_020216105.1 Enterobacter sp. K16B | reverse complement strand
GCTGGCCGGTAAAAAGGCCAGCGCGAAGGGGTTTACACGGCGACTTCCGTCTCCAGCATGACCGGGTGGAAACGACGTCTGAAGTAGATCAGGCCGTGTCCCGCGTCACTCAGAATGATGTTTCTAATTTCAACAAGATAAACAAGATGCGTGCCGATGGTTTGCACCTGGCTAATCTCGCCTTCCAGGCTTGCCAGCGCGCCCTTCAGCACCGGCTGCGCCAGCGGGCCTTTTTGCCAGCAGGAGAGGGCAAAGCGCTCCTCCATCGCCATACCGGTCATCCCGGCGAAATGGCGAGCCATGATCTCCTGCTCATGGTTCAGCACGTTAACGCACAGCCTGCCGTTGCCCTGAAATACCGGATTCATGGCGCTGTTGGCGTTGATGCACACCATCACCGACGGCGGGGTGTCCGTGACCGAGCAGACGGCGGTGGCGGTAATGCCGCAGCGGCCTGCCTCACCCTCGGTGGTCACCACATTAACCGCGGCCGACAGGCTGGCCATGGCGTCGCGAAAACGCAGGCGTTGATCTGATTGCATGATAACCTCCCGCTGCATTATTTCAGCAGCTTATCCAGCATGTTGATATCGCTGTTGTTGTGCAGGTGCGGCACCGTCCAGCCGTGTTGGTCGTATTCGGACATGCAGCGGTCGACCATCGCCATCATCTTGTCCATGTTGCCGGAGCTCTGCGCCTGGCGCAGACACTGCAGGCGGATTTCATCCTGGCTACCGGAGTAGTTGATCTCATACAGCTCGTGACGGCCGCCAAACTCGCTGCCGATGGCATCCCACATCAGCTTCAAAATCTTGATGCGTTCGACGTGATCCATGCCGTTAGAGCCGCGCACGTATTTCGCCAGGTACTGGTCGATCTGCGGGTTGTTCAGATCCCGCGCGCTGGAGGGCAGGTAGATCAGCCCGGACGTCACGTTACGCTCGATGATGTTCTTGATCTTGGCGTAGGCCATCGGCGCCATCACGCGGTAAGTTTGCAGCGCGGCGTGATCCGGCAGATACGCGCCGTTGACCCACGGGGTGGCTTCGGAACACATGGAGTCGCTCAGCGCCCAGAACATGTTGCGCCAGGCCACCACTTCGCCGAGATCCGCCTGTACGCCGCGGAACTCCAGGGTACCGGTGCACTCCAGGGATTTCTTCAACAGGGCGGTGATGAAGTCGAGTTTTACCGCCAGACGCACGCAGGCCTGCAGCGGGTACATGCGGGCAAAGCCGCCCTCCATCGTCCAGCGACGGCAGCGGTCGAAATCGCGGTAGATCAGCACGTTTTCCCATGGGATCAGCACGTGATCCATCACCAGGATCGCGTCGTTCTCGTCGAAGCGGCTGGAGAGCGGGTAGTCATACGGCGAGCCGGTTACGCCTGCCACCATCTCGTAAGAGGCGCGGGAGATCAGCTTCACGCCCTCGGCATCCATCGGCGCGACGAACATCAGCGCGAAGTCCGGGTTTTCCCCCATCACCTGCGCGGAGCCAAAGCCGATCATGTTGTAGTGGGTCAGCGCCGAGTTGGTGGCCACCACTTTCGCCCCGCTGACGATGATCCCGGCATCGGTCTCTTTCTCCAGCTTGATGTAGACGTCTTTCACCTCGTCCGCCGGCTTGTGGCGGTCGATGGGCGGGTTAACAATGGCGTGGTTGAAGTACAGGCCGCTTTCCTGAATGCGGGTGTACCAGTTGCGGGCGTTCTGCTCGAACTGGCCATAGAAGGTTGGGTTGGCGCCGAGCGCGCAGCCGAACGCGGCCTTGTAGTCCGGCGTGCGGCCCATCCAGCCGTAGCTCAGGCGCGACCACTCGGCGATGGCGTCGCGCTGCTGGCGCAGGTCGTCGGCACTTTTCGCCACGCGGAAGAATTTATGGGTGTAGCCGCCGCTGCCGGTGTCGGTGCCCCAGCACAGCGTGTCCTGCATCTCCGGCTTGTGCAGCGCGTCGTACATTTGCGCGATGGACGCCGCCGCATTGCGAAACGCCGGATGGGTGGTGACGTCTTTGACGCGCTCGCCGTAGATGTAAATCTCACGACCGTCCTGCAGGCTTTTTAAATACTCTTCGCCGGTTAACGGACGTTTGGCGTCAGCGCGGAACTCTTCAGGCTTCATAGGGACCTCGTATCGGAATCGGGTTGTTAAATTTATGTTTTGTTTTTGTTGTTTAATTGAAGCCTGAGAGGGGCGGGACGTGAAGGGACGTTTGGGACAACGGCAGGTACTTTTCGGGTGGGATGTGGTTTTGTGATCTGTGCGGCTTTTCGGCGGGTGGCGCTGCGCTTACCCGCCCTACGGACCGCGATGCGTTCAGGAAACCGGTACTTTCTGCGCCCGGTACGCGCTTGGCGAGCACCCCACTAAGCGGTTAAAAAAGCGGGCAAAATAGGCCGGATCCTTAAACCCCAGCTGCCAGGCAATCTCGCTGACCGCGCTGTCGGAGAAGAGCAGCAGCCGCCTGGCTTCGCGCAGCTGCCGGTCGAAGATCAGCCGCTTCGGCGGACGGTTGGCGAAGCGGCGGCAGATATCGGTCAGGCGGGATTCGGTCAGGTGCAGCTCGCTGGCATATTCCGGCACCGTCCAGTGCTGGTGGTAGTGGGCATCAATCAGCTGGGTAAAGCGCTGGAACAGCTTTAGCTCGCCGCGCATGCCGCCCGAAGCGTGGTCGTCGAGCTTCGCGTTGCGCAGCAGCAGGGTGAAAACCGCCTGCGCCAGCAGGGCCAGGGTATGCTCACGACCGGGCAGCTGCTCCGTGGATTCCCGGGCAATCAGCTGCCAGTAGTGCCTGAGCGCCGCCAGCTCGTCCGGCTTATCCGCCAGCGAGAGGCAGATCCCCGGCAGGCCAAACGCCTCCCGCGTGCCGGGGTAGAGCACTTCCAGCAGCGGCCAGATCAGATCCTCGCGCACCGTCAGGACGTGACCGTCACTGTCGGATTCGGTGATAAACGCGTGCGGCACCGACGGCGGCGTGAGAACGAACAGCGGGGCCTGCACCGAATAGCGGTGATCGTCGAGCTGCAGCTCAATCTGCCCGGTATCGAGAAAGTGCATCTGAAAGTACTGGTCGTGACGATGCGCCTGCATGTCGCGGCCAAAAAAGGCCGCCATGCGGGCGAAAGACTGGTAGTGCACATCGTCGGTGCCCAGACTTTCGTCGTACTCCTTGCTGATGTCGATATTGGTAATGGGGCTCTGGCACATACCCGCTCCCTAGTGGATCTTCTGCGCCGCGATGCCCGGCTCGCGCGCCAGGCTTTCGCGCTGCGTCATTGGGATGCGCGTCAGCACCAGTGCGCCGACCACCAGCAGCCCGGCGACAAACCACAGCCCCGAGCTGAAGCTGCCGGTGGCGTCGCGCAGGATGCCAATCAGCAGCGGGCTGACGGCAGAACCGACGTTGCCGATGGCGTTGATCACCGCCAGCGCCACCGCGCGGGACTGCAGGCTAATGACCCGATCCGGCGTGGTCCAGAATATCGCCATGGCGGTAAACGATCCGGTTGAGGCCATGATGATGCCAAGCAGCTGGATCAGGCTGTGATCGGTGGCCGAGGCCAGCATCCATCCCGCCGCGGCGAACAGGTACGGCAGGATGGTGTGCTTTTTTCGCTCTTTCAGCCTGTCTGAGCGGCGGCTCCACCAGATCATCCCGAGGATGGTACAAAATTGCGGGATCGCCGCCAGCAGGCCAATCACGATATTGCTGCTGCCCGTGTTGAAGCTTTGCAGGATCTGCGGCGTCCAGATGTTGATCGCGCTCAGCGTATTGGTCAGGCAGAAGTAGGCCAGCGTGTAGAGCAGCACTGCCGGGGTCAGCACCTCGCGCAGCGTGGATTTCGGCGTGACGGGCCGGGCAATGGCGACCTCCTGCTCGCGGGCGATCATCGTTTTCAGCGCCCGTTTCTCGTCATCATCCAGCCAGCTGGCCTGATCCGGCGTGTCGTTGAGGTAAAACCAGGTCACCACGCCGAGCACCACGGACGGCAGCCCCTCCAGCAGGAATAACCACTGCCAGCCTTTCAGGTTCCACAGCCCGTCCATCGCCAGAATGTAGCCGGAGAGGATCGAGCCGAGCATCATGGTCACCGGCATGGCGATCATAAACAGCGCGTTGGCGCGGGCGCGGTAATACGCCGGGAACCACCAGGTGAGATAGACCAGGATCCCCGGCAGGAAACCGGCTTCGGCAATGCCCACCAGCATGCGCAGCACGTAGAGCGTTTCCGGGCTGGTGGCGAACATGGTGCAGGTGGAGGCGATCCCCCATACCACCATGATCCCGGCGATCCAGCGACGTGCGCCGATCTTTGCCAGCATGATGTTGCTCGGGATGCCGCACAGCACGTAGGTGACGTAAAACAGCGTCGCGGCCAGGCCAAACATGGTGGAGGTCAGGCCCAGATCTTTACCCATCGTCAGCCCGGCAAAGCCGATGTTGATGCGATCGAGAAACGAGAAGACAAACAGGATAAAGAGAAAGACGATCAAACGCCGGAACAGTTTGTTAATGGCGCGCTGTTCAACAGCGTGATTATTTTGCAGGGTAGAGGTCGTCATGATGCGCTCCAGATCTTACGTTTAGTAGATGGATTTATTGTTATTAACTGACGTAACCGGGTTTTCGATAAAACGTGCCGCCAGCGCTTCCGCGCCGCGGGCGAGCAGGGTAGTGTCAACGCCGACGGCAACAAACCGCGCGCCGAGATCGAGATAGCGTTTTGCCAGCGCCTCGTTGGCCATCAGAATGCCGGGGGCTTTACCGGCGCTGAGGATCTGCGCGATCGCCTGTTCGATGGCGGCCTGCACTTCCGGGTGCTGTGGATTGCCGGCAAAACCCATGTCGGCGCTGAGATCCGCCGGGCCGATAAACACCCCGTCAACGCCGTCCACGTCCAGGATCTGCGGCAGGTTTTTCAGCGCTTCGCGGGTTTCGATTTGCACCAGCACGCACATGGCGTCGTTAGCCTGCTGCAGGTAGTCCGGAATGCGGTTCCAGCGCGAGGCGCGCGCCAGAGCGCTGCCCACCCCGCGAATGCCCGCGGGCGGATAGCGCGTCGCGCGTACCGCCAGACGGGCCTCGTCGGCGTTTTGCACCATCGGCACCAGCAGGGTTTGTGCCCCCACATCCAGCAGCTGTTTGATTTGCACCGGATCGTTCCACGACGGGCGGACCACCGGCTGGCTCGGATAAGGGGCGATGGCCTGCAGCTGGGTTAAGACGGTCTGCACGCTGTTCGGCGCATGTTCGCCGTCGATCAGCAGCCAGTCGAAGCCGGCGCCAGCCAGTAACTCCGCGCTGTAGCTGCTGGTCAGCCCCAGCCATAAACCAATTTGCGGGCGGCCTGTCTGCAGCGCCGCTTTGAATGCGTTTTGCATCGTTCTCTCCTAAACAAAGCGGCAGCTGATGGCGCCCATGTTGCCGTAGTCCACGTGGAAGGTGTCGCCTCGGCTGGCGGTCACCGGGCGGGTAAACGAGCCGCCGAGGATGATCTGCCCGGGCTCCAGCTGCACGTCATACGGGGCGAGCTTGTTTGCCAGCCACGCCACGCCGTTGGCCGGGTGGTTAAGCACGCCTGCGGCGACGCCGGTCTCTTCAATGACGCCGTTGCGGTAAAGCAGGGCGGAGATCCAGCGCAGATCCAGCTCGTCGGGCTTAATCGGGCGGCCACCGAGGATCACCCCCGCGTTGGCGGCGTTATCGGAAATGGTGTCGAAGACCTTGCGCGGGCGCTGGGTCTCCGGGTCGACGTTGTGGCAGCGGGCGTCGATCAGCTCCAGCGCCGGGATGACGTAATCCGTGGCGTTGTAGACGTCGAAGAGGGTGCAGTTCGGGCCGCGCAGCGGTTTTGCCAGCACGAAGGCCAGCTCCACTTCGATGCGCGGGACGATAAACCGATCGACGGGGATGTCGCTGCCGTCGTGGAAGAACATGTCGTCCAGCAGTGCGCCGTAGTCCGGTTCGCTAATCTGCGAGCTGGCCTGCATCGCTTTGGAGGTGAGGCCGATCTTGTGGCCCTTCAGCACGCGGCCTTCGGCAATTTTCAGGCTGACCCATTCGCGCTGAACGGCGTAGGCGTCGTCAAGGGTGATCGTCGGGTAGTCGAGGGAGATCTGGCGGATCTGTTCCCGGGACTGCTCCGCCTGATGCAGGCGATGGGCGATCAGGGTGTGGGTGTGTTTGTCGAGCATGGCGATATCCTTTGTGCGGCTGTTGCCGGGTGGCGCTTCGCTTACCCGGCCTACGATGTACGGGGCGGTGTGCGCTCGCTATTTAAACAACGCGTGCACGTTGTTTTGTTTGTAATTGAGCGTCGGGTGCAGTTCGTCCAGCTCAAACGACAGCGCCAGATAGCGGCTCGCCATCAGCTCTGCAAAATGCGTTTTGATCAGCGCAAACAGCATTTCACCCACCTCTTCCCGGCTCTCCAGGCTGCGCCCGGCACCTATCTTCAGCGTCATATGGACAAAGGCGTAATCATGTTTACCGTCGGCCATCTGCCAGGTATCCAGCCAGTGGGCGCGGCTGCGGATACCGCCGAGCGGGAAGATGCCCGTGGCGGCCAGCGCCTCGTTGACTTTAGCGAACAGCCCCGGCAGGTCGGCCTGCTCGCGGATGTTGTCGGTACATTCAGCAATAAAGTGCGGCATGGTGGCTCCTTACGCGGGCAGGGGGAAAACGGCGTTAACCTGGCCGGTGCCGGAGCTGGCGAACAGCTCGGTGAGAAACTCCACCTTGCCGTCGTATTTGTCCCAGCCGAGCATCCCCAGCAGCATCACCGTGTCGTGCATGTTGCCCTCGCCGTAGCAGTAGTCGGCGTACTCCGGCAGCATGCTGCAGAATTCTTTGAACTGGCCCTCGCGCCAGAGCTTTACTACGCGCTCGTCCATCTGGCGGTCGAACTCGCGGGTGTAGCTGTTCATCCCTTCCTCCGCGCGCTGGTCGTCAATAAAGCGGTGCGACAGCGAGCCGCTGGCGAGTACCGCCACGGTACCGTCGTATTTTTCGATGGCGCTGACGATGGCCTCGCCCAGCCTGCGGCTGTCGGCGAAGTCGTGAACCGTGCAGAACGCCGAGATGGAGACCACTTTGAAGTGCTTATCCGCGTTCATGTAGCGCATCGGCACCAGCGTGCCGTACTCCAGCTTGAGACTCGGAATGTTGTGCGCTTTGGCGCGCACGCCGAGCTTCACCGCCTCGTCGGCGATCAGCTGGCCAAGTTCCGGGTTGCCGTCGTAGTCGTAGGTCATGTCACGGATAAAGTGCGGCAGCTCGTTGCTGGTGTAGACGCCAGAGAAATGGTCCGCACAGTTGATGTGGTAGGCGCTGTTCACCAGCCAGTGGGTGTCAAACACGATGATAGTGTCCACGCCTAGCTCGCGGCAGCGCTTGCTGATCTCTTTATGCCCGTCGATGGCACCCTGACGGCAGCCGTGGTTTTTGCCCGGCAGCTCGGAGAGGTACATCGACGGCACGTGGGTGATTTTTGCCGCTAACGCCAGTTTACCCATGATCAGATCCCCCACTTTGGAATCGGATGGTCGCCCATGGAGATGCAGACGTTCTTCATCTCCGCGAACACTTCAAAGCTGTACTCGCCGCCCTCGCGCCCGGTGCCAGAGGCCTTGACGCCGCCAAACGGCTGGCGCAGGTCGCGCACGTTCTGGGTGTTGACGAACACCATGCCGGCTTCGATGTTGCGCGCCAGACGCAGCACTTTGCTGACGTCCTGGGTCCAGATGTATGACGCCAGGCCGTACTCCACGTCGTTGGCCAGGCGCAGGCCTTCCGCTTCATCTTTAAACGGCAGCAGGCAGGCCACCGGCCCGAAGATCTCTTCCTGCGCCACGCGCATGCGGTTATCGACATCCGCCAGCACGGTCGGGCGCAGGAAGTTGCCGCCCTTCAGGTGCGCAGGCAGATCGGTCGGCTTGTCCGGACCACCTGCCAGCAGGGTCGCACCTTCCTCAATGCCAAGGCGAATGTAGCCCGAGACTTTTTCCCAGTGCTGTTGGCTGATGAGCGCGCCAATCTGGGTGTTCGGATCCGTCGGGTCGCCCACGCGCAGGCGGTTGGCGCGCTCGGCAAAACGCTTCACGAATTCCGGGTAGATGCTCTGCTGGATGAAGATGCGTGAGCCGGCGGTGCAGCGCTCGCCGTTGATGGAGAAGATGGTGAACAGGGCGGCGTCCAGCGCGCGCTCGATGTCGGCATCCTCAAAAATCAGCACCGGAGATTTGCCGCCCAGCTCCATGGAGTACTTCTTCAGCCCGGCGTTTTTCATGATGTTGCGCCCGGTGGCGGTGCCGCCGGTAAAGGAAACGGCGCGCACGTCATGATGGCGCACCAGCGCGTCGCCCGCCGTGGCGCCGTAGCCCTGCACCACATTCAGCACGCCCGCCGGAATACCCGCCTCCAGCGCCAGCTCGCCCAGACGATCGGCGGTCAGCGGGGAGAGTTCAGACATCTTCAGCACCGCGGTATTGCCTAACGCCAGGCACGGGGCGACCTTCCAGGTGGCGGTCATAAACGGCACGTTCCACGGCGACACCAGCGCGCAGACGCCCACCGGCTGCACCAGGGTGTAGTTGAGCATCTTGTCGTCAACCGGGTAGGTTTTGCCGTTCATCTGCTGGCACACCTCGGCGAAGAATTCGAAGTTGTGCGAGGCGCGCGGGATGAGGACGTTTTTGGTCTGGTGGATCGGCAGGCCGGTATCGGCGGTCTCCATGGCGGCGATCTCCGGGACGTTCTGGTCGATCAGTTCCCCCAGGCGACGCATCAGGCGCGCGCGCTCTTTCATTGGCAGATTGGCCCATTTCGGGAAGGCCTCTTTTGCAGCCGCCACGGCCTGATGGACTTCGGCTTCACCGCCGGAGGCCACTTCTGCCAGTACCTCGCCGGAGGCCGGGTTGGTAGTGTGGAAGTAGTCGCTTCCCGCCACGTTTTTGCCGTTGATCCAGTGGTTAATTTTTTTCATTTTGCCGTCTCCTCATTCACAATCCGATTCACCAGGCGTCCAACGCCCTCCACTTCCACCACCACTTCATCGCCCGGCACCACGTCGGAGAGTCCTTTCGGCGTGCCGGTGGCAATCATGTCGCCCGGCTGCAGGGTCATAAAATCGCTCAGATACGCAATCAGGTACGGGATGCTGAAGATCAGATCCGCCGTGGTCCCTTCCTGGCGCAGCTCGCCGTTGACGAAGGTGCGCAGGGTGAGGTTGTGCGGGTCGGGAATGGCCGCTTTCGGCACGATGTTCGGGGAAATGGGCGTCAGCCCGTCGCGGCTTTTGACCCGCAGATTCGGGCGGTAGTAGTTTTCCAGGTAATCGCGGATGGCGTAGTCGTTGCAGACCGTATACCCCGCGACATAGTCCATCGCCTCGGCTTCACTGACCTTGCGCGCGGTTTTCCCGATAACCACCACCAGCTCCGCCTCGTAGTGCATGTACTCAACGTTGTTCGGGCGTACCGAGGTCTGGTTGTCGCCGTTAAAGGTATTCGGCGCTTTGATAAACACCAGCGGCTCGGTCGGCGGCTTGAAGTCCAGCTCGCTGGCGTGATCGGCGTAGTTCAGACCGAGGGCAAACAGCGTGGGATGCGGATGCGCGCCGTGAGCGATGGCCACGTCGCGTTCAGCCACCACCGGGTTTTCCAGCGGGGGAAATCCTTTCGCCAGAATGCGCACGCGATCCCCCGGCTGCAGCGCGACGCGGGAGTGTGGGGTGCCGAGCAGAATGGCATCACCCGGATTGAGGGTGGCGAACTCGCTCAGGGCACTCAGCAGTTCGGCGGCGTTACGCTGCAGATCGGCAGTGTTCCAGTGGTCCGCTTCGCGACCGTTGATCTCGGTGATGATGGTCAGGTTATCCACGTTATCAACGGCGGCCAGCTCGCCGAGCGGACAGAATCCGTCGCGGCATTTGGCCTTGATGGCCGGGCGGTAGAAGCTCTCTTCCGGCAGGCTCACCTCGTTGGCCAGCGCATATCCTGCGATGTACTCCGCGGCATTCTCGACGCGCACCCTGCTGGCGGTTTTGCCCACCACCAGTGCGACCGTCGCACCGCTTAATACCGTTTCCCCCTGCGGGAAGGGGATCGGCTCGCCGGTGCGAATCACGGTGTTATGTGGCTTGATGAACCACAACGCCGTTTTTGGCGGGGTGTTGTAGGGGGCTTTTTCGAACGCCTCACGCCAGGCTTCACGCTGGCTTTGATGGTTCAGCGCCACGGCAAAAACAGTACCTTTCATTCACATACTCCTCACCCCGGTGGTCCGGGTGGTGATTTCATTAATATGTTAATGATCTGGTTTTAAGCTTTTGCTGTTTATTTCGCAATCAGAAGTGAAGAATTTGTGATATGAATAACAATAAATTTACATATAAATCATTATTTCAAAATAAATCAGTGTGTTAATAAAATTGGTGGGTTTCTGTTAGACTTTTTGACAGAAAACGCGTTGTTTATAAAAACATCTTTTAGTGATTGTTTACTTGTTAATGATGTGAAGGGGAGAGCTATGCATGACTCATTAACCATTGCGCTGTTACAGGCGCGGGAAGCGGCGATGTCGTACTTCCGACCGATTGTGAAGCGCCATAACCTGACCGAGCAGCAGTGGCGGATTGTGCGCGTGCTGGCTGAACATCCGTCGATGGATTTTCACGATCTGGCGTTTCGTACCTGTATTTTGCGCCCGAGCCTGACCGGCATTCTGACGCGGATGGAGCGCGACGGCCTGGTGCTGCGCTTAAAGCCGGTGAACGACCAGCGCAAGCTGTACGTGTCGCTCACCAAAGAGGGCACTGCGCTGTATGAGCACGCCCAGGCACAGGTGGAAGAGGCGTATCAGCAGATTGAGGCGGAATATACCCCGGAGAAGATGAAACAGCTGACCGCGCTGCTGGAAGAGTTTATTGCGCTCGGAAACCGGCATAACGCAGCGCGGGAAGAAGAGTAAAAACCCCAAATTCCAGGATGATTTTCGTAAAGTTTTCTCTTTCCAGGCCGAAAATTCTGTATCTGTCTGAGGAAAGAGAAAACATGTTAAACCGTATCAAGATTGTCACCAGTTTAATGCTGGTTTTAGCGATATTTGGCCTTTTACAACTCACATCCGGTGGTCTTTTCTTCAATGCCCTTAAGCATGACAAAGAGAATTTCACTGTTCTGCAAACCATTCGTCAGCAACAGTCCACGCTGAACGCCAGCTGGGTAGCGTTGCTGCAAACCCGTAATACCCTGAACCGTGCGGGTATCCGCTATATGATGGATCAGAGCAATATCGGCAGCGGCGCGACCGTTAACGATTTGATGCAAATTGCATCTGCGTCTCTGAAACAGGCGGAAAAAAACTGGGCTGCCTACGAAGCCCTGCCGCGCGATCCGCGTCAAAACGACGCTGAAGCGATGGAGATCAAACGTAACTATGACATTTACCACGGTGCGCTGGCGGAGCTGATTCAGCTGCTGGGTGCAGGCAAAATCAACGCCTTCTTCGATCAACCGACCCAGAGCTACCAGGACGGTTTTGAGAAGCAGTATGTGAGCTACCTGCAGCAGAACGACAAGCTATACCAGATTGCGGTTGAAGACAGCAATAGCTCCTTCAGCCAGGCTATCTGGGTGCTGGTAAGCGTGCTGATTGCCGTGCTGGTGGTGATCGTGGCTGTCTGGCTGGGTATCAAGCAGGCGCTGATCTCCCCGCTGACGCGTCTGATCGACAACATTCGCCATATCGCCAGCGGCGACCTGGTGAAGCGCATTGAGGTGCAAGGCGCTAACGAGATGGGTGAACTGGCCGACTCGCTGCGTCATATGCAGAGTGAGCTGGTGCGGACCGTTGGTGACGTGCGTAACGGCGCGAATGCTATCTACAGCGGCGCGAGCGAAATCGCGATGGGCAATAACGACCTCTCCTCCCGTACTGAACAGCAGGCGGCTTCCCTGGAAGAGACCGCTGCCAGTATGGAACAGCTGACGGCGACCGTTAAGCAGAACGCCGAGAACGCCCGTCAGGCGAGCCATCTTGCGCTGAGCGCCTCTGAAACCGCGCAGAAAGGCGGTAAAGTGGTGGATAACGTGGTGCAAACCATGCGCGATATCGCGGGCAGTTCGCAGAAAATTGCCGACATTATCAGCGTGATCGACGGTATTGCTTTCCAGACCAACATTCTGGCACTGAACGCGGCGGTTGAAGCGGCGCGTGCGGGCGAGCAGGGTCGTGGTTTTGCGGTGGTGGCAGGTGAAGTGCGTAACCTGGCACAGCGCAGCGCCCAGGCGGCACGTGAGATCAAGAGCCTGATCGAAGACTCCGTGGGCCGCGTGGAAGTGGGCTCAACCCTGGTGGAAAGTGCCGGTGAAACCATGGGTGAGATCGTGAATGCGGTCACCCGCGTAACGGACATCATGGGGGAGATCGCCTCTGCGTCTGACGAACAGAGCCGCGGTATCGACCAGGTGGGTCTGGCGGTGGCGGAGATGGATCGTGTGACCCAGCAGAACGCCTCGCTGGTAGAAGAGTCTGCCGCGGCTGCGGCCGCGCTGGAAGAGCAGGCGAGCCGCCTGACGCAGGCTGTGGCGGTGTTCCGCATTCAGCAGGAGCAGATGAAAGCGCGCGAGTTTGCATCCGCAAAACCGGTGTCCGCGCCGGTGATGACGCGTAAAACCGCGACTGCCGATGCCGGTGATAACTGGGAAACCTTCTAACGCCGTGGGTGGTGCCGGGTGGCGGCTTCGCCTTACCCGGCCTACGGTTCAGGTTTTTTAGGCCCGGTGGGCGATATTAAAGAGGCAGGCGCATGGCGCAGCGAGCGTCATACGCCAGACCGTGCGCTGCCTCTTCTTCCCTCTTCTGACGCAGCTCAGGCGTGAGTTCAGTGACGTATTCAAACCCCAGCCGCGCATAGAACGGCGCATTCCATGGCACCTCGCGAAACGTCGTCAACGTCAACGCTGTCAGCCCCATTTTGCGGGCATGGTCAGCCGCACAGGCGATGAGTTGTCGACCTATCCCTTTTCCCTGCCAGGCCCGATCAACCGAAATCTCCACAATAAACAGTGACGACGCGTGCACTTCGGTAAGGATAAACCCCACGGGGCGGCCGTTCGCCAGCGCCAGCCAGCTGAACCCGCGTTCGGCATAGTCGAGGTGTTGCTCAGCGGTAATGACCTCGCCGTCAGCAAGCCAGGCGAATCCCGGGATGTCACGAAATCGTCCGGCCGCCGCGCGTTCAATAGCGGACAGGGCGGCCACATCGCCGGAGCGTGTGGGACGAACGGTAATGTGAAGGTCAACCATCAGCCTGCGGTTCTCACAATTTTGATCTCTACCATGCCAATCCCAATCTCACGCGGTGAGTGTCCAAGAATATTCCCCTCATTCGTCGACTGCGGGTCAGGTGGCACAATCACCAGGGTATTGCTGCGTGAGGGATTGTCAAAATGCAGCGTGTGTGTGGTCACGTCGTTTCCAAGCGTCAGCGTCTGCTCGCTATCGCCCACGCGGACCGGCACGGGCTTGTTGGCGTTGGGGCCGTATGCTCGGGCCGTGATCACCAGATCAAATTGTTCCGGCAGAGGATGGGTGTACTCAATTTTCACCTCGTTGCCCAGCTGCGCGTTCGACCAGCGCCCCCAGGACTCCGGACGGGAGATGCCACTAAACTGCTTCACCTCTTCCGGCGCGCCGGCCACGTTAAAGATAAAGCTGTCCGCCTTGTAGCGAATGTCGTTATCGACGATTTTCAGCATGTCGACGTTGCGTTGATAGCGCGCGGTATCAATCACCGCGTCTTTGAAAGCGGTTTTGCCTTTCCATACCGCTTTATCCACATGCTGAACGGTTTGCTCCCCGCCAAGCTGGCCCTGTGAGACGCACCAGTCGGTAGAGAGCGCCAGCGGCTGGGACCAGAGCTGGCCCATTTTGTAGCATCTGTCGACCCAGACAAAGTTATCGCGCGGGGCAAAATCGGCGAGCTGATAACGCAGCGGCGCGGAATATTCGCTCTCCGGCAGCGGCTCGACGCGACTCTCCGAGACGCGTAAGAGCAGCGGCAGGCGGAAGTTGCTGCCCGAGAAGGCAATGGTGTTTTTATCGCGATCGATGGTGAAATCTTTCATCTCTTTCGGGAAGTTCCACAGGCGGATGATGTCTGGCTTCCAGGCGAGGATTTTCTCCTTCATGTTGAGGAACACTTCCGACAGGGATTGCCCCGACAGCGTACTGCGGCCAAGGCCAATAAAGTTATCTCCGCCCAGAATGTCCAGCACGGTCGCCCCGTTATCCATGGAGTTGCGTTTGGTGGCGATCACCTCCTGCCGCGGCTGGTCGCCGCGCAGGACGAAGAACAGATTGCTGCGATCCTGCTTGTTGAGCTGATCCCAGGCGCTGTTTTTCATCGCCAGATGGTCAGACGAGACGACGATGACGGTGTTTTTAAACCAGGGCGAGGCTTTGATCTTCTCGACCAGCGCGGCGATGTGCTCCTGGCTACAGGTCACGGCGCTGAAGGAAGTGTTGTTTTTGCCATCGACATCATAGCGTTTGCGCTTACAGGTGCGTGAGACGAACCCATCCGGATGATGCGTATCCACCGTCAGGGCAAAGAGCGAGAAGCGTTTGCCCGAGCGGGAGAGTTCCTCGAATTTCTTCCAGGTTTCGTCCAGCACGGTATCGTCATAGAATCCCCAGTCGTTACGGTAGCCCGGATCGGCCACCGTCGTTTTTAACTCTTCCGAGCCGTACAGGTGGTCAAAACCGTGGGATTTCAGGAACACATCTTTTCCGGCGAAGCGCAGGTTTGCCCCCTGCATAAAATAGTTTTCGTAGCCGGAGTTTTTCAGGATGTCGCCGAGGCAAATATTCTGGGGGAAGAACGTCGACATTGAGGCTGAGGCGTTCCCTTCAAAAGGGGCGAACAGCGGAATACCGCACTGGGAGGCGACCATCCCGGCGATGGTGTAATCCGTACCGGGTAACTGCATGGTGTGGCTGAAATCGAGGCCTTCGTTTTTCAGTGCGCCCAGGTCTGGCGTCAGGTTCGGGAAGGCGTCGTTATCAAAGTAGGTGCGCTCCAGGCTTTCACCGTAGATATAGACCAGATTGAGTTTCGGGTTGGCGATCGTTTTCGACGGTTCTTTGTAGTAGGCCACAAAATCCGGGTCGCCGTCGCGCGACTGGGATTTCACCAGCTCGGTGATCTGATGGAACGCCGGGCTGGCGTCGACGGAGGCCAGCGCCAGGACTAACGCCAGCAGGCTGTAACCATGGTGGTGCGGATGATGGCGACGTCGACGCAAGACCCAGGCAAGCGCGCCAAAAATCGTCACCAGCGCGACGACGAGGCCGAGCCCCGGAAGTATGTACTTACCTACGCCTGCGCCGGTCAGGCTGTTCGTCAGCGTGTAGAGCACCGCGTCGTTAATGCCGTCACCGGTAAAGTAATCGCTGGCGTATAAAGTAATGTTTAAAATAATAAAAATGCCAAGCACCACCAGCGTGGCGATAAACCACCAGGTGTTACGGCCGGCTTTCCAGGCATAGACGCCGACAGAAGCCAGAAAAAGGGCAAGGGACATTAATTCTGACAACAGCATATCCTCATGACGCCAGGTGCTTCGCTGGCTAACTGTTTATTTTTTAGGTCATACACTGTAATTGCGATGTCGTTTAGCTGCAATTTTAGTGTCACGAAAGTGTGCTGTTGTTAGGATTTGGTTTAGAAAATCGTTTTTATGAAGGGTGTCGCATCCTGACAAACGGACGCTCTGACGGTGTCTGGTAGGGAAAATGTTCGTTTAGCGCCGCGTTGCAAGACTATCGCATTAAACGCGGCGTGTTGTGGCAGAAAATGGGGGCGATCAGGAGATGAAATTAACGCCTTGTTTCAGCACCAGATCGCAGGCTTTGGTTTTCACCTCTTTTGCCAGAGACGAGTTGCCGAGAGTGCTCAGGTTAAGCTGCTGGCCGTTTTGCGCGTTAAGCAGACCCTGAATACCGTCCATATAGTTGGTATCCGCTTTCTGCTCCTGGGTATCCAGACCCAGTTTACCCAGCACCTGGTTTTTCACGTTTTGCGCGTCGGTCACGGAGGCCAGTTTTTGCTTCGCGCAATATTCCAGAATCCCCGCCGCGTTATTCATCGTGCCCGCGCTCAGGCTCTGGGCGCTGTTACCCAGCAGACTGGTGAGGGAAGAGGCGGAGAGGCCGCCCTGAGAAGAGCTGCTCTCTTTGGTCAGCTGGTTTGCGGCGCTTGACAACGACTCCTGCCAGGACGCTGCCTGCGCTGCGCCGGTAACCAGCAGCGCGCCTAAAAAGGTGCTGATAACAATCTGTTTTTTCATATTGGCTTTCTCAAAAAGGTCCGTTTTGGGCCGGAAGGGGTTCCAGTATATACCTGCGCCCTGTCGGCGATTCCTGGAACTGTCTTAATACTCTTTGCCGGTGACGCGGCTGCGGTAACTTTCCCAGTCGAAGATGACATACAGGCTGTTACCCAGCTTCATGCGGTCCATGACGCGTTCCCCCAGCAAGCGGGTCATCTCATCGATATTGTGATTCGTTAACATGCCGGTGGGGCGCTTGGAGGAGGAGCGGCGATCGACAATCTGGTTGATGATCACCTTTTCATAACGGGATTCGGTCTGAACCCCGATCTCATCGATGACCAGCAAATCCACATTACTCAGATCGTTAAGCAGTTGCTCTTCGCTGGTTTCCCGGTTGCTGAAGGTGTCTTTCATCGCAGACATGATATCGGCCACAGTGATGATAAGGACCGACTTCCCGCGCAGAAGCAGTTCGTTGCAAATGGCGGCGGCCAGATGGTTTTTACCGGTGCCCGGCTTACCGCTGAAGATGAAGCTGGCGATATTGCCGTCGAATTCATCAACATACTGACGTGCGGCGGCGAGCGCGTTCATCTGCCCGTTGGTCTCGATTTTATAGTTATCAAACGAGCAATTCTGATGCAGGGGACGAATACCGGAACGGTTGAAGGTGCGCTGCATTTTCATCGCCCGGTTTTCGCGGGCGAGGGCCGCGGCGCGGATCTTTCCCTGCTCTTTTTGCCACGCCAGCAGCTCTTCCCCCGTCGTGAAAGCGGGCTTTACGTTGGCAGGCATCATTTTTTGCAGTCGTTTCATCAGGTCGCCGACATTCTTCATTTCGCACCTCGGAATCCACTCGGGATCTGTTTATCCGGTTCGGAAAACGCGTTGATATCGCGTTTTGGCTGGCCATTGTTGCTGGCGCGGGTAATTTGCAGATGACGCGCGAGCTTTTGCTGCCACTGAATATGGGTGAAGACTTTACCTTCCGCCTGCCACCAGGCGGTAAATGCGGCGAGCTCTTCAGCGGTAGCCGGCTGGGTTAACGCAATGCCCCACAGCGCGGCCTGGCGCTGAAAATCTGCATCCGGTTGCCAGCCCGCGTAGAGGGCAAATTTTCCCATCGGAACGGTCACGGGCGCGTTAACCGGCTCATCGAAGAACTGGTTATCCAGCGTGATATCACTCGCCGGGCGTGACAATTGCGCTTCAGTTTCCAGGAGCTGTGCCAGACGTTCCGGTGTGATTGCGTAAAACGCCGGAGCGTTGTCGGCAAAAACCGCAACCGTGCCACCTTCGGCGTGGGTCAACACACCGCGTGGGTCGCGCATAAAGGCATCAATACCAGCAATGCTGGTGGTCAGGATTCTGGAGGACATAACGCTTTCTCTACTGAATGACTTCGGGCGTGATATGGGCTTATGGTAGCACAGAGAGGATGAGGGAATGGAGGGGGATTTCCCCGGTGGCGCTGCGCTTACCGGGGCTACAGTGGCAGGACTGATAAGCGCAGCGCCATCAGGCATTTATCACGCGATGATATTCAGGGTCACGTCGATGTTGCCGCGGGTCGCGTTAGAGTACGGGCATACAATGTGCGCGGCATCCACCAGCTTTTTGGCTTCCGCTGGATCCATACCTTCAACATGGATGTTCAGCTTTGCTTCAATACCAAAGCCGGTTGGCAGTGGACCAATACCCACTTCACCTTCAATAAAGGCGTCTTTTGGCAGGGTAAATTTGTCGCGCGCGGCCACGAACTTCATCGCACCCAGGAAGCAGGCGGAGTAGCCTGCAGCAAACAGCTGCTCAGGGTTGGTGACGTCTCCGCCCATGCCGCCCATCTCTTTTGGCACACCCAGTTTGACATCCAGTACACCATCGGAAGAGGTCGCGCGGCCGTCACGGCCACCGGTTGCTTTTGCTTTGGCGGTATAAACAACTTTTTCTAAAGACATGGCAGGTTCCTCATCTTGCTTTAATGTGTGCTATTAAATAGCGTGCGATATATATGGTTAAATAAAGACACGTAAAGTATAGCCTTACGCGCGCTGAATATGTTGTCGCAAAAGCTCCAGCTGCTGCTTGAGCGACAGCAGGGTGTCGGTATCACACTGCGCTGCGCATCCCACCGCATGGGGGATTCCCGCTGCCTGCTGCTGAAGTTCACGTCCCGCGTCACTCAGGGTAACGGCGACCTGACGTTCATCCTGGCGCGAGCGCTGACGGTTTATCAGCCCGGCGCTTTCCAGACGTTTTAACAGCGGCGTCAGGGTGGCAGAATCCAGAAACAGCCGTTCACCGATGTCCGACACCGTGATGTCATCCTGCTCCCACAGCACCAGCATGACCAGGTATTGCGGGTAGGTCAGGTTCAGCGGTGCCAGCAGTTGCCGGTACAGCTTATTTAGCGCCAGATTTGCCGAATAAAGGGCAAAGCAGAGCTGGTTATCCAGCCTGAGCGCAGCGGTTGCGTCGTGTGTTTTCGCGTTCATGAGATGAATATAGATAGTGTGCGATTTAATTGCAAGCAATTTTATGGGCAAGTATAACGCAGGGCCACCTGAACGGCCATTTTACGGTAGTGCTGGCGCTGCGCCTCTTCGTCTGCGCCCTCTTCAAACAGCAGCGTAAAGGTGTAGCTGTTGGCAACGTAATGAAAGCTGAAACTGCTGATCAGACGATGCAGATCGCGCGCGTCAACCGTCTGGCTGAATAACTGTTTTTCTTTCCCCCGGCGCAGGATCCCTTCCAGCAGATCGAGCGCGCTACGGTTGACCTGGCGAAGGTAACTTGACTGCTGCATAAAGCGGCCACGCTGCATGTTTTCCATGCAGATAATCCGGATGTAATCCGGGTGGTCGGCGTGGTAGTCAAAGGTGGCTTCCACCAGTTCGACCAGCGCTTCGACCGGTGACATGTCTGCGAGGCTAAGCGCTTTTTCACTGGCGCGGATCTGGGTGTAAACATATTCCAGTACGAGGAGATACAGGTTTTCTTTGTTTTTAAAATGGTAAACCACCATCCGCTTGGTGGTGCCTGCTTTCTCTGCGATCTGCTCCATGCGGGCGCCGTTCAACCCATATTCGGCAAAAAGCGCGATAGCGCTCTGAAAAATTTTCTCTTTCAGGCTGGATTCTTCAGGGAGTTCGCTGCCAGGGTTAGCCACATCCTTTCCTTATGTTCACCAAACGGACCAGAAAGATTATCTCCATGGCAGCGGGATAACACAAATATCAAACGCGTGGGCGTTTACGGTAGAGCCAGAGTCCGGGGATCGACAATCCGATAGAGAGCGCGCCGACAATGGATGAGGCCTTAAGAAAGTTGCTGAGAAGAAGGATCATCTGCGGTTCGGTGTAGCCAAAATGGCTGATTTTCACCGCCGAAATCATCGCCGTATAGGCCGAAATACCGGGGAACATCGGGATCACGGCGGCGACGGTGAAAACTTTCGGATGCGCAAGATACCAGCGCGACCACTGGATACCGATGCTGCCGACCAGCATAGAGGCCATAAAGGTCGACCATTCGATGTTAAAACCCGCCGTCATCATCACCATGCGCGATCCATGACCGATGGCGCCCAGCAGTGCACACCATGGCAGAGCGCGTTGCGGAACGTTAAATACCATCGCAAAGCCGACAGCAGGAATGGCGGCCAGGGCCATATCCTCAGCCAGCGCCAGCAGAAAATCTATCACGCCCATCCGCGTAACCCCCAGAGTGTCATGGCCATGACCACGCCGATGCAGGTCGCCAGGGTCAGCAGACTGGCGATAGCCCAGCGTGCCAGGCCAGTATTGATATGCCCTTTAAACATGTCGGCGACGGCGTTAATCAACGGGAAGCCCGGTACCAGCAGAAGGACACTGGCGGCCATAGCGATCGTCGGGGTGCTGGCAAACTGCGGCAGACGCAGGAGCAGGCCAGACACCGTGGTGGCGACAAATGCGGTAATGCAGAAGTTAATTTGCGGGTGTAGCTGCCGGTGCGTCAGCAGCTGGCGAACATACATGGCGATACTGCTGGCAAAAAAGGTGACGATCGCCCCATCCCAGCCGCCTTTATTGAGCTTACAAAAGCAGGCGCACGAGAGCCCCACCATCAATACGACCAGCCAGCGTGGATAACGTAATGGCTTAATCTGGTTGAACCGTTTTTCTATCTCATTGAGATCGAGAAGCTTATGTTCAGCAAGAATGACGATATGTTGCACTTCGGTCACGACGTGCATGTTAATGCCACGGTCATGATTTTTGCGGGTGGAGGTCAGGCATTGACCGTCTTTGATAGTGGTCAGCACAATGGCGTTGGATGAGATGGCGCTTTCTACGCTGTCCATACCCAAAGCCAGCCCCAGCCGGGTTGAAAGCTCCTCAACCAGCGCGCTTTCCGCGCCGTGCTGGAGCAAAAAAAGTCCGCACTTTATACAGAGCCGCGTGATAGCACGCTGCGTTGACCGATCTGCCTGCATGTATTGTCCCGAAGATGATGATGGAGAGTTGCCGTTTAGCTCACGATGATTACTTTTAGCACAAAGTGCAGTGTCTCTTGCTGTGGGTCAGATCAAGGTTTATGCAAACAGTGGCACCCCGTGTCGCTGAAGGGCGGGGGATTAATCTATTAATGCAGTGAATTCTTTATATAGAGATATAAAATATTTGTATTAAGTTATTCTAATTTTATATTGTCATTATTTTAATGGGTTCGGAATTAAATTTATTTGCGCTTTGTGAGATATTACCGTTGTTTTAGGCATTTCCTAAACTAAAAAACATATCTCATCTTCTGCTTGTATTAATCGGTTTTATACTCAGGGACGAAAATAGTGATAGAACGATGTGTTTTGACGTTACGCATTCTATGAAAAATGGACACGGAGGGTCTATGTTGTCATTGCATGGTAAGCATGGCGTGGTTATTAGCCGGATACCCGTCATGCAAAATGGGTTAGGGGGCGTGATGTCACGCCATTTCCCTGATGTTGAATTGACGTATTGCCGCTCACTGCAGGAGCTAACCCTGCTTCAGCTACGCCGCGCAGATGTCATTATTGCCGATATTTCAGGTGAATACAGGAATCCTCGGGGCACGCTCGAAGAGTATTACGCATTATTGAATCAATATCGGGAAATTCACTGGATCTTTTTAGTTTCGCGCCCGCTATATCCTGTTGCCGTTGAGCTACTGATGCGGCCAGAAAGCACGTTGCTTTCTGAAATGGAGCCGATTGAAGGCGTGGTGGCGGCTATTCGGGCTGGTCGCGAACGGGCGGAGCGGATAAGCCAGACGTTATTAACCCCGGAACCTCAGGGAGTGGAAGAAGAAGACGAGTCATTTATCGCGCTCACCCACTCCGAACGCAAGGTATTACGGCTGTTAGGTAAGGGATGGGGTATTAACCAAATCGCCACGTTGCTCAAGAAGAGCAATAAAACGATTAGTGCCCAAAAAAACAGTGCGATGCGACGGCTCTCCTTACGAAGTAATGCCGATATGTACGCCTGGATCAACAGTACGCAGGGAATGAGAGAGCTGAGTTTAATGTCAGCCTATGGAGAGTTCGAGGAATGGAAAAAACCGATTCACCAAGACATATCGCCGTCATCGAAAATTGCACGATGAGTGCTATTGGGCTACAGAATCTTTTTACTCTGTCCACGCTGAACCATTATCAGCTGCACCTGTTCAGTGAATTTGACAGCTTTAAGAAGGCGCTTCATCAGGTCAATTTTTTCTCGCTCATCTATTCACTTTCCGATGCGCGAGAAGAACGGCGTAACTGCCTGGCACATCTGCGGGACCTCGCGTTCACGCATAGTCATATCCAGCGCATTATCCTGGTCTCTGATGTGACAGAGGCTCGGTTAATTAGCCATCTTTCGCCGTCACGTCTTCACGGCGTGGTCAGTAAGTCAATGACGCTTGAGCAGTTGCAGAACGAATTCGTGGTGTTGTTAAGTGAAACGCTGCGCATCAATGACAATATGCTCAATCACTGGTACCACAGTCAAAACAGGATGTTAAGCCCAACGGAAAGGGCAATTCTGCGTTACATGTCTTGCGGTTATTCCATTCCTGAAATCGCGGCTGAGCTTGAACGCAATATTAAGACCATTCGGGCGCACAAGTTTAATGCGATGGTGAAGCTGGGGGTGAATTCTGACGTAGGGCTACTCGATGCGGCGGATATTCCTGCCCATCTTCCGGCAAGGGATCCGCAAAGTTTGGCCCTCAGCAAGGCCACATTTTTATAATCCGTCTTATACGCGCCAGATGGACTCTGGCGCTTCGGTCAGATGCAGACATCAACCCATTTTGCGGAAGTCAGCTCTGCCATTCTGTCAGGTGAAATACGCACAGCACTGTGGATGGCGCCTGCGGCTGGCAGCACTTCAGCATACTGCTTTAAAGAGACATCGCAGTAGACTGCGAGTGGATTTTCCAGTCCGAACGGACACACACCGCCAACCGGATGACCAGTAATGGTAACCACTTCATCACTGCTGAGCATGCGCGCTTTCGCACCAAAGGTGTCTTTCAGTTTTTTGTTATCCAGACGCGCATCGCCTTTCGCCACCACCAGAATCACTTCATTCTTCACCTTCAGTGACAGGGTTTTGGCGATCTGTCCCGGCTCAACACGATGGGCGGCAGCAGCCAACGCAACGGTAGCAGTACTCTGGCTAAGCTCGATGATGTCTATATCCGGCGCGTTGTCGGCAAAAAACTGCTGTACAGACTGCAAACTCATTGTTTCCTCCTGACAAATATCCTGCGTAATCTGTCATAAGAAATTATGCTCTGTAAATATCTCTTAAGTAACAAAGATCCCGGACGGCAAAATTCTGGATCCCCTTCACAATCACGGAAACCGGTTACAGTAACCGGTTGCAGAGCGTGGTGCGTAGATTAATACTGAGTACGTAACGTCCCCTGTATCCAATAATAAGAGCAAATTATGAAACCATTTCGTCTGAGCAGTACCGCGGGTACACAAGCCAGCAAGGTTGTGAAGCTAATTTATGGAACAACGTACGGCGCGAATGCGCCTGTAATAAACGTCTGACAGGAGATCTGCCATGTCTGCCAACCATGCTGCGTTTAACCTGATATTCCGTTTCGTTGAAAATTACGTCAGCCCGATTGCCGGGCGGATCTCTTCCCAGCGTCATGTTATGGCTATCCGCGATGGGTTTATCTCCGCGATGCCATTTATGATTGTGGGTTCATTTTTATTAGTGTTTGCTTACCCTCCATTTTCGCCGGATACCACCTGGGGCTTCGCACGCGCCTGGCTGGATATGGCGAAGCAATTCGAAGGCCAGATCCTGACGCCGTTTGATATGACGATGGGTATTATGTCCATCTATATTTGTGCGGCCATTGCCTACAATCTGGGTAAACACTACGTTAAATCACATCAGCTGGATCCGTTTATGTGCGCCATGCTGTCGCTGATGGCGTTTCTGCTTGTTGCGGCACCGAAAACCAAAGGCACGCTGCCCGTCGACAGCCTGGGTGGGACGGGTATTTTTACGGCGATTCTGGTGGCCATTTACTGCGTTGAGATGATGCGTTTCCTTAAAGCGCATAACATCGGTATTCGTCTTCCGGACCAGGTTCCACCGATGATCAAAAACTCTTTTGATCTGTTGATCCCGGTGCTGGTGGTGGTATTGACGCTCTATCCGCTCAGCCTGGTGATTCAGTCACAGTTTGGCATGCTGATCCCGCAGGCGATTATGTCGGTCTTTAAACCGCTGGTTTCCGCGGCAGATTCGCTGCCTGCCATTCTGCTGGCCGTGCTGATTGGCCATCTGCTGTGGTTTGCCGGGATCCACGGTGCCGCTATCGTCTCCGGGATGCTGCAGATGTTCTGGTTGACTAACCTTGGCGCAAACCAGACCGCGCTGGCCGCCGGTCAGCCTCTGCCGCATATTTTCATGGAAGCGTTCTGGACGTTCTTTATCGTGATTGGCGGGTCGGGTGCCACAATGGGACTGGTGATTTGCTATCTGCGCAGCCGTTCCGCTCATTTACGCTCTATCGGGCGTTTAAGTGTGGTGCCCAGCTTCTTTAACATCAACGAGCCGGTCATTTTCGGTACGCCGATCGTGATGAACCCGGTGTTCTTTATTCCCTTCCTGCTGGCTCCGATGGTCAACGCTGTGCTGGCCTGGGCGGCAATGACCTTTGATCTGATTGGCCGTGTCATCTCTGTGGTACCCTGGACGGCACCGGCGCCGATAGGCGCAGCGTGGGCCCTGGGATGGGATTTCCGCGCGGCGATCCTGGTTGTGGTTCTGGCCTGCGTATCGGCAATCATCTACTTCCCGTTCTTCAAAGTTTACGAGAAACAGCTGCTGGAGCAGGAAGCGGAAGAAGCACAGCGTAATGCGGAAGAGGATAATCAGCAGGTGGCTTAGGTAAAAGCAAAACGGCAACGCAGGTTGCCGTTTTTAGTGTTTGCTCCCTCTCCCACTGGGAGAGGGTTAGGGTGAAGGCATCAGGCTGAGCCCGACTATTTCAGCGTGCAATCCCCGCACTGCTTAACGTCCGGCAGGCGATAGCGCTGGCAGCAGGTGCGGCGCACCAGAAGCCCATCACGAAGGACAACGGTACGGAATAACGGGTTGTCACGGCCGTCGGAAAGCTGTTTTGCAAAGAAACAGGACTGACGCAGAGCATCAACACTCTCCTCACCAAGCAGCGGCTTCATTTCCGTGAGATACCAGTGGATTAAATAGCCGGTATTGCTCCAGATAAGCTTCCCGTTAATCTCTCCCGTGGCTTCCAGCGCATCCACGACCGGGATCAGCGCCCGTGTGATCAACAGTTCCATACGTTCCCGGGCAGTCAGTCGCTCTGCGCTCTGGTCTTCGTGAAGATCAATCCAGAAACAGGCCGCGCGTCCGGTTTCGTGAAACTCGACGTGGAAATGCTCAGGTGAGAGTTCCAGCATGCTCTTCTGGGTTAACAACGCCAGCATGAGCGGAGGTACCATCAGTCCGATATACCATTGCGCCCAGAGAGAGAGCAGGGGCTTATTTTCCCGCGTCATGGCTGGCTGATTGCGATATATATGGTCGGAATAGGTGGCCAGCAGCGATTGCAGTTTTGCCGGTTGACGCCACTCAGCGAGCGTCATGGCGTGATGCGGGTGTGCTTCATCAAGCCGGATAAAATCCAGCAGGTGGGCGCGCGTTTTGGCAATCTTCTCCCGTATGGCATCCGCAAGCGAAACATTCCCGCTGGTGAGGGGGGCTCGCCAGAGGAGGGGCTCGACAATATGTGCGGTATGCGTGGCCATAGTTTGGATAGAAATCTAAATGATAATGATTGCCAATCCTAACTATTGCTCATACCAATGGCAAGACTTTTGTCCTGGTGACGTTGCTGTCGTGTTTACGCCGTCTGCAACTCTTCACTCAACAGAATATTGTTGCGCCCCATATGCTTGGCTTCGTAGAGCGCTTTATCCGCTTTTTCCAGCGCGCCTTCTACGTCGTCATTCTCGAAAATGGCGATACCAATGCTGATGGTGACATTTGTCGCGACGCTTTCGTTAAACAAATGCGGGATTTTCAAATCGTAAACTTTCTGACGGATCCGCTCTGCTGTCTGGCGGGCATGCTCAAGGGATATATTGGTCAGCAGCACCATAAATTCTTCCCCACCAAAACGTGCCACAATATCGCGAGAGCGTACGGCATCGCGGATGGCGGCAGAGACACGTTTCAGTGCCTGGTCGCCCATCATATGACCATAGTGGTCGTTATAGGCTTTGAAGTGATCGATATCCATCAGCAGGACAAAGTGCTCGCCATTTTCTACCGTCGGCAGGTTTTCCAGACGGCTTTGCAGACCGCGACGATTATAGAGTCCGGTAAGAGGATCCATCATGCTCAGGTCGGTCAGGGTCTCTCGTTCTTCCAGCAAGCGAGAGAGCAACTCCTGCGCGAAACGATCGTTACGTCGTTGCAAAATGTTATGAATGGCAATTGCCACGACAGGAAGTGCGAAAGAGTAGGACATTCTCAGCCATATATCGTGCTCACTTAGCCACAGGCAGACAATAAACGCGGGCAGTGAGTGCAGGGTAAATGCTTTGATATTACTGGCGAATGCCAGCGTCCCGATAAAAAGCACGGTTAACAGGGCGATTAACAAATAGGTCGTTTGGTCGTGGGTAATTAAGGCGAATTTGGAGGCAATTTGCCAGGCCCACAAAATACCGAAGATCGCTGAAACGACAGGAATATTTATCTTCCGCGCTCTCTTTCTCCAGTGCCAGACGAACAGACCGGTACTGATAGAGAAAATAGCAATCAGGGGGGCAGATAACACGCGTACCGAATTGAGCGGATTTGTTACCGAGAACACTGCAGAGGTTGCGTTCAGAAATAAAAATAAACGTAACGATAATTGATATTTTCTGTGAACCAAAGACCGCCAGGATTGTGATGTCATAGTCGTGTGTTTTTATTAAAATTTAATTAAAACAAATAAGTAGGTGTTGTTTCGCAATAAAATATGCAAAAAACTCAAAGAGTAATTATCAGAAAATCTTTAGATGTTGTTAACAGGTGCGCAATTTATCACCTTAGGCAATTCCTGTCATTACGGGAAAGGTAAAGGTCGGTGGTTTTTAATTCATTCAGCTGACAAATGATAATCTTTGCCATATGATATTGGTTATCATTATCGTTGTAAGAGGCGGAACCATGTTGCACAGGGCGCTGGGAAGTGGTTGGGGGGTATTGCTACCGGGAGCCGTTCTCGGCGGGTTGATGTTTGCCGATCTCTCCCTTGCTGTCTGGAAAGCCATTATCGTGGCAGCACTATTAGTCACGTCAGCCATGATTTGGCACAAGCAACTGCGCCACTTTGTGTTACTGCCATCCTGTGTCGCACTGGTCAGTGCAATGCTGGTGATACTGATGAGTCTGAAATAACAGGGAGAAGAGAACACTCAGAAGGGGTGTAAGATAATTGGTGCGAGGGGGGGGACTCGAACCCCCACATCCGTAAGGACACTAAC
>NZ_JAIWJZ010000042.1:0-5688 GCF_020216105.1 Enterobacter sp. K16B | reverse complement strand
GGGGGGGGGAAGACGGTACCCTGCAGGGATTGCTGGAATTAATCGGCATGCCGTACACCGGTAGTGGCGTGATGGCATCTGCCATCTCTATGGATAAACTGCGCAGTAAGTTACTGTGGCAGGGCGCGGGATTACCGGTTGCGCCGTGGGTGGCACTGACGCGTCGCGAATTTGAATTGGGCCTTCCGGATAGCGTTAATACACGCATTGCGGAACTGGGCTTACCGGTTATTGTAAAGCCGAGCCGGGAAGGGTCGAGCGTGGGGATGTCTAAAGTCGACAAAGCTGACGATTTAGCCTCCGCTTTAGCGCTGGCATTTCAACATGATGAAGAAGTTCTGATTGAAAAATGGCTCAGCGGGCCGGAATTTACCGTCGCAATGCTTGGTGAAGAAATTTTACCGTCAATCCGTATCCAACCGGCCGGAACCTTCTATGATTATGAGGCAAAGTATCTCTCTGATGAGACGCAATATTTCTGCCCTTGTGGTCTGGATGCTGAGCGTGAAGCAGAATTACAGTCCCTGGTGCTTAAAGCCTGGCATATTCTGGGTTGTCGCGGCTGGGGACGCATCGACGTGATGCAGGACCGTGATGGACAATTTTATCTGCTGGAAGCGAATACGTCCCCGGGAATGACCAGCCACAGCCTTGTGCCGATGGCCGCTCGTCAGGCGGGGATGAGTTTCTCGCAGTTAGTCGTACGCATTCTGGACCAGGCGGGCTGATATGTCTCAGGCTGCATTGAACACGCGCAACCGCGATGACGAAGAAGAATACGCCTCTTCACGCCGGAGTAATGGAACGCGTCTTGCAGGCATTATTTTCCTGCTCGGGGTGCTGTGCACCGTGTTTATCAGCGGCTGGATGGTACTGGGCTGGATGGAAGATGCGCAGCGGTTGCCACTTTCTAAGCTGGTGGTCACCGGTGAGCGCCACTACACGCGTAACGATGATATTCGCCAGTCAATTCTGGCGCTGGGGTCGCCCGGCACCTTTATGACTCAGGACGTTAATATTATCCAGAGCCAGATTGAACGTCTGCCATGGATAAAACAGGCGAGTGTAAGAAAGCAATGGCCTGATGAATTGAAGATTCATCTGGTTGAATATGTGCCCATTGCGCGTTGGAATGATCAGCACATGGTTGACGTAGACGGAAATTCCTTCAGCGTCCCGGCCGATCGTGTCAACAAGCAAAATTTACCGATGTTGTATGGCCCTGAAGGTAGCGAAAACGAAGTGTTACAGGGTTTTCGTGAAATGGGTCAGGTGCTGGCGAAGGACAGGTTTACGTTAAAAGATGCTGCGATGACGGCGCGCCGCTCCTGGCAGTTGACGTTAACGAACGGCATTAAGCTCAACCTGGGTCGCGGGGACACAATGAAGCGTCTGGCGCGTTTTGTAGAACTTTACCCGGTTTTACAGCAGCAGGCACAGACTGACGGCAAACGGATAAGCTACGTTGATTTGCGCTATGACTCAGGCGCAGCAGTCGGTTGGGTACCGGCTCCGGTCGAGGAACCTAATCAGCAACAGAATCAGGCACAGGTACAGGCAGAACAACAATGATCAAGGCGACGGACAGAAAACTGGTAGTTGGACTGGAGATTGGCACCGCGAAGGTTGCCGCTTTAGTAGGGGAAGTTCTGCCCGACGGTATGGTCAATATCATTGGCGTAGGCAGTTGCCCGTCCCGTGGTATGGATAAAGGTGGGGTAAACGATCTTGAATCGGTGGTGAAATGCGTCCAGCGCGCCATCGATCAGGCTGAATTGATGGCCGATTGCCAGATTTCTTCTGTCTATCTGGCCCTTTCTGGCAAGCACATTAGCTGCCAGAACGAAATCGGTATGGTGCCGATTTCCGAAGAAGAAGTGACGCAGGAAGACGTTGAAAATGTTGTGCATACGGCGAAGTCCGTGCGCGTGCGCGATGAGCATCGCGTGCTGCATGTGATCCCGCAGGAATACGCGATTGACTACCAGGAAGGCATTAAAAACCCGGTCGGTCTCTCCGGCGTACGTATGCAGGCAAAAGTGCACCTGATCACATGTCACAACGATATGGCGAAGAACATTGTAAAAGCCGTTGAACGTTGTGGCCTGAAAGTTGACCAACTTATTTTCGCCGGTCTTGCAGCAAGTTATTCCGTGCTGACCGAAGATGAACGTGAACTGGGCGTCTGTGTGGTCGATATTGGTGGTGGTACAATGGACATGGCCGTGTATACCGGCGGTGCGCTGCGCCACACAAAAGTGATCCCTTATGCGGGGAACGTGGTGACCAGCGATATCGCTTACGCTTTCGGTACGCCACCGAGCGATGCAGAAGCGATCAAAGTGCGTCATGGCTGTGCGCTGGGGTCTATCGTTGGCAAAGATGAGAGCGTTGAAGTACCAAGCGTCGGTGGTCGTCCACCGCGTAGCCTGCAGCGCCAGACGTTGGCAGAGGTCATTGAGCCGCGCTATACCGAGCTGCTCAACCTTGTCAACGAAGAGATTTTACAGTTACAGGAACAGCTTCGTCAGCAGGGCGTGAAACATCATCTTGCGGCGGGGATTGTATTAACCGGCGGTGCAGCGCAAATTGAAGGTCTTGCGGCCTGTGCGCAGCGCGTGTTCCATACGCAAGTACGTATTGGCGCGCCGCTGAATATCACCGGTTTAACGGATTATGCTCAGGAGCCGTATTATTCAACGGCTGTTGGCCTGCTCCACTACGGGAAGGAAACGCATCTCAGTGGTGAAGCAGAAGTGGAAAAACGCGTCTCAGTGGGGTCGTGGGTCAAACGACTGAACAACTGGCTGCGAAAAGAGTTTTAATTTTTTTAAGAGACCGGAGAGAATTAGCGGTCTCGGGCGACAGGCACAACGGAGAGAGAAATTATGTTTGAACCTATGGAACTGACCAACGACGCGGTGATTAAAGTCATCGGCGTCGGTGGCGGCGGCGGTAACGCCGTAGAGCATATGGTGCGTGAACGCATTGAAGGTGTTGAATTTTTTGCAGTTAACACCGATGCACAGGCACTGCGTAAGACGGCTGTAGGCCAGACTATCCAGATCGGCGGTGGTATCACCAAAGGGCTGGGAGCCGGGGCTAACCCGGAAGTGGGTCGCAATGCGGCTGAAGAAGATCGCGAAGCGCTGCGTGCTGCACTGGAAGGTGCGGACATGGTCTTCATCGCAGCAGGTATGGGTGGCGGTACCGGTACCGGCGCAGCACCTGTTGTGGCTGAAGTGGCGAAAGATTTAGGGATCCTGACCGTTGCTGTCGTGACCAAGCCTTTCAATTTTGAAGGCAAGAAGCGTATGGCCTTCGCGGAGCAGGGTATCACCGAGCTGTCCAAGCATGTGGACTCACTGATCACCATCCCGAACGACAAGCTGTTGAAAGTTCTGGGTCGCGGTATCTCTCTGCTGGACGCGTTCGGTGCAGCAAACGACGTGCTGAAAGGCGCGGTGCAGGGCATCGCTGAACTGATTACCCGTCCTGGCCTGATGAACGTTGACTTTGCTGACGTTCGCACCGTGATGTCCGAAATGGGCTACGCGATGATGGGCTCTGGCGTGGCGAGCGGTGAAGACCGTGCAGAAGAAGCGGCTGAAATGGCTATCTCTTCTCCACTGCTGGAAGATATCGATCTGTCTGGCGCGCGCGGTGTGCTGGTCAACATTACCGCTGGCTTTGACCTGCGTCTGGATGAGTTCGAAACCGTGGGTAATACCATCCGTGCGTTCGCCTCTGACAATGCGACGGTGGTAATCGGTACGTCTCTTGACCCTGAAATGAACGACGAACTGCGCGTGACTGTTGTGGCGACCGGTATCGGCATGGACAAGCGTCCTGAGATCACCCTTGTGACCAACAAACAGACTCAGCAACCGGTAATGGATCGTTACCAGCAGCACGGAATGTCTCCTCTGACTCAGGAGCAGAAACCGGCCGCGAAGGTGGTGAACGACCCAACGCCGCAAACGGCGAAAGAGCCAGATTATCTGGATATCCCGGCGTTCCTGCGTAAGCAAGCTGACTAAGAATTGGCTGGAATTTGGGGATTTGCGCTCTTTGTGCTAAACTGGCCCACCGTTAGTGATATACACTCTCGGTTGGATAGTTAATTTGGCGAGATTATACGATGATCAAACAAAGGACACTTAAACGTATCGTTCAGGCGACGGGTGTCGGTTTACATACCGGCAAGAAAGTCACACTGACGTTACGCCCTGCGCCGGCCAATACCGGGGTCATCTATCGTCGCACTGACTTGAATCCACCGGTAGATTTTCCGGCCGATGCCAAATCTGTGCGTGATACTATGCTCTGTACTTGTCTGGTGAACGAGCATGACGTGCGGATTTCTACCGTAGAGCACCTGAACGCCGCCCTGGCGGGTCTGGGTATCGACAACATTATTGTTGAAGTCGATGCGCCAGAAATCCCGATTATGGATGGCAGTGCTGCACCGTTCGTTTATCTGTTGCTGGATGCCGGCATCGAAGAACTGAACTGCGCGAAGAAATTTGTTCGCATCAAAGAGACCGTTCGCGTCGAAGATGGCGACAAATGGGCTGAATTCAAACCGTACAATGGTTTCTCGTTGGACTTTACCATCGACTTTAACCATCCGGCGATTGATGCAAGCACCCAACGCTATGCGATGAACTTCTCTGCTGATGCGTTTATGCGTCAGATCAGCCGAGCCCGTACATTCGGCTTCATGCGTGATATCGAATATCTGCAGTCCCGCGGCCTGTGCCTGGGCGGCAGCTTCGATTGTGCCATCGTTGTTGACGATTATCGCGTACTGAACGAAGACGGCCTGCGTTTCGAAGATGAATTCGTTCGTCACAAAATGCTGGATGCTATCGGCGACCTGTTCATGTGTGGTCACAACATCATTGGTGCATTTACCGCGTTCAAATCCGGTCATGCACTGAACAACAAACTGTTGCAGGCCGTCCTGGCAAAACAGGAAGCCTGGGAATATGTGACCTTTGAAGACGAAGCGGAACTGCCGCTGGCTTTCAAAGCACCGAACATGGTTCTGGCGTAACGGTTCATCCCGTTTCGTAAAAAAATCGACTGGTTAACCTAGTACTCTCTCCGACCAGGAAGACCAGTCGTTTTTATTTTTACCCTTCGTTGATTGCCCCTTGCGTTATCCCTTATTTACTCTGCGCAGAAAATGTGTGCGTTAGCTGCATTCTTGACCGTTTTTCCCCGCGGCGGCACCTCATTCCTGCTGATGTGTATTGGCTTTAGTGGTAATATCTGGGCGCTTAAAAAAATAACTGAATTCAGCCTGTACCGGGCTGGCTTATGTGGTGGAGCAAGTGAGCGGAATACTGACGCGCTGGCGACAATTTGGCAGACGTTACTTCTGGCCGCATCTCTTATTAGGGATGGTCGCGGCGAGTCTCGGCTTGCCTGTGCTCAGCAACAGTGCCGAAGCGGCGACGCCGGCGAAGACCTCCACAACCAAACACGATCTCAACACGCGAGTTAACTTTACTAACCTTGCGTGGCTTGAAGCCAATCGCCGCCCGAATTTCTCCGTTGATTACTGGCACCAGCATGCAATCCGAACGGTAATTCGTCATCTGTCATTTGCAATGGCACCGCAGGCAATGCCTGTTGCTGAAGAGACGCTGCCGGTGCAGGCGCAGCATCTTGCCCTGCTGG
>NZ_JAIWJZ010000231.1:0-411 GCF_020216105.1 Enterobacter sp. K16B | reverse complement strand
CCCCATCATTATGAGTGATGTGCTCTAACCAACTGAGCTACGTAGCCAGTACTGCAATCTTCGATGGCTGGGGTACCTGGATTCGAACCAGGGAGTGCCGGTATCAAAAACCGGTGCCTTACCGCTTGGCGATACCCCAATACCGCGGAGAACCGCAAAATCGAAGAAATATGGCTGGGGTACCTGGATTCGAACCAGGGAATGCCGGTATCAAAAACCGGTGCCTTACCGCTTGGCGATACCCCATCCGTGCAACGCTTACCCGGGAATGGTGCGGGAGGCGAGACTTGAACTCGCACACCTTGCGGCGCCAGAACCTAAATCTGGTGCGTCTACCAATTTCGCCACTCCCGCAAAAAAAGATGGTGGCTACGACGGGATTCGAACCTGTGACCCCATCATTATGAGTGA
>NZ_JAIWJZ010000041.1:0-7790 GCF_020216105.1 Enterobacter sp. K16B | reverse complement strand
CGTCGGTCACTTCCAGCGGCGCGCCGTTCAGGTCGGTGTTGAACCAGTGAATGTCACAGCTGCTTTGGTCATGAAGATGATCCCCTGTGCCTGCGGGATCCAGGTTTCATTCAGGCCGTAAATATAAGTACGGCACAGGCCGGCAGCCTGCAGCAGGCGGTAACCCTGCCACAGGAATGGGTCTACCCGATTGGATAGACTTAGTTAAATTCTATAAAAATGCTGTTTCGCCACTACCAATTTTCTTCACTGCAAGTCCTTTAAATTTAATGCCAATCCCATGTTCCTCATCTAAATTGGTCGAGAACATGAACCCAAATTCATTGTCCTCATCTGGGGAGAGATAAACTTTCAGCAAAATCAAGTCTTTTGCATCCGAACCATAAATACGCTTGCTATATACCTGGGTTTCAGTTGCGATTTTCTCAAAAAAATCCTTCTGTTTCTTAATAAGAAAATCGATGTCTTTTTTCATTTTTTCATCGACCGAATCAGATTCAAGGTTTATGCATTGGACGAGAGAAGGCCCAAATACTGTTAAGATTAAATCGACTGAAACACCTTCATCATCTACATAAAAAACCAGTTCACGTGACATTACCACCCCTATTTCATTTTGGATTCAATGAGTTGGCTGTTTTTAAGCTTTAAGAGACTAATACTTAGCCCCATGATATTTTTCGAATTGACTTATAGAACCTCAATACGGGAAAGACACAACGGAGTGCAGTAATTTTGACTCTAATGGAGCATTAACCATCAGCGGATTAAAGAAGAGCCGGTAAGGCGTATTTCCAAACCGACCATTTACAATACAGAAGTTATTTTCTTGAGAACGGAAAAAGGCATTCCCTAAAAGAACTTTCCTTGACTTCGCTTTGAAATTCCCGACCATTTTCAAGTTCTAACTTATCTAATTTAGCCAAAATAAACCTTTCGTTCTCAGCATGACCTTTATTATAAAAATCAATAGATTGCTGTCCTAAATCATCAATCTCTATTAGTTTAGAAAAAATAGAGTTAATCAGAGGATTACCTGCGTACATTACAGATTCGGTTTCCTCACAAGAAAATTTTAAATACATTATCGTTTTTTTCAAAGCTACTATCTCAGTTTGACTTAAAGTCAAAGATTTTTCTTGGTTATCAGCCACACCTACCTCCTCTAAACTTTATTTGCTCCTGATTAGCTTTCTACATTTTTCATAAGGCACTTTAGACCAAAAAAATTGTGCAAGTCAGCTGCAAGGCCCCATTCAGGTCGTGTTGAACCGGTAAATTCCACCTTTGTTCTGATCAGGAAGATGTTCTACCCTCGCCAGCAGGCTTCAAGTTTCGTTTGGATCGTAAATAAATATAAAGCATTCATTTTATTTAATAAATAAAAAAAACAAAACCAAGTAAAACTCTATTTAATTAACTGGGTTTAAAGAACCTTTAAAACAGTTTACTCATTGAGATAATTTATCAGGAGCCCAAACTGATCTTCCCCATTTTATATTACCATTCCTTAAAGTTTCCTTTATGATATTTTCAAAATTGGAATTAAAATAGTCATCAGATCTTATCGTTATTTCAAGACTATAGTTTTCATCGCATAAAAATTCGCTTAGCCTATCTTCTTTATCTATAAGCGTTACAGTAAAACCATCACATTCAGCTTTAGCAATATAACGCCCCTCCTCATCTTCACAAATTAGTGTCCGTTCAAATACCTGTTCTAGCTTTGTAAGCAGCTCTTTAAATGATATATCGTCAAGCAATACAAAGCTTAACCATCTTTTATGTATACTCATCATCTCCTACTTACAGCCGACTTTGTGCTGAACATCACCACGCCTTGCCATGTCACCTAACTCATGACTCTTAAAAATTTTGAAACCAATAGGTTCTTCTCTCAAACCAAGGAGAGTACTACGTAATTTACTATCTATAGACACTTCTATTTCGCTCATTCCGACAATTTTGGATGCATCACGACGTCTGTTAGTAAATACAGGGTCATTAGCTAAATAATCTGTAGGTGCGGCACATCCCACTCTCCTGCTCCTGCAGCAGGCGGTAGCCCTGCCACATGAAGCGGGTGTTGGTGGTGCCGTGCGACGTGGCGACGATTTTCTGATTAGAAAGCAGTACTAACCAGACTAAAAAAGGTTGATGCGGCAGAATTACACTCACATGCTTTGATTATTATTATCAAAGCATGAAAATTAGTACCAGCCTAAGAAACTCCAAAAACTGGCACCTAATTTTACATACTTTTTGAAACTAGAACCATTTGGTGATTCTGGCAAGGAAGGATTGACAGGCATCACTTTCAGTTGCAAAAAAATCCACCTCTGTGCGTTTTCCATGTTCACTATAAAAAACACACCATAGCCCTCTATCGAGGATCAAACAGAATGTCTCATCCTTAACACCATCAATAGAGTAGCTATCTCTGGGTATGTTTAATTTATTTAACTCACTTTGTAACTCTACTCTATCCACAGGTTTTGCCTTCTGTTTTCTTAATTACTTTCTAATGGCCGGAATCAATATAACTCTGTACAGATTGTTAAATCTCATATTGAGTGCCCGACCCAATTCACCAAACCAAGGGGAAGTTTTATTTTCCTGTACGTTGGCACAGGCTTCATAAATCCATAAATAACATAAGGTTGCACATCATTTTCTGGAAGCAAAGCGTCTATTGGATCTGAAAAATTTAACATTTGCCGTTCAATATTAATAAACCCGGCATAAGCCGGGTTGTAAATCTATAAGTTTTCAAATTAATGACTAAATTTAAATATTTTAAACGAACCTTACTTTGAGTTTGCGATAACAGCAACCTCACTGTCGAGAATGTTATAAACTGCCTCTTTACTTTCAAGAAAACAACTCTTCTAAAAATTCCGAGAACGAATCGGCAACCAATTCAACCTCTTTATCATCCATCAGAAAAATAAAAACCTTCCCTAATGAATCATCAGGTTTGAGAGAGAGTAGAAAAGAGTTCCCCCCGCCATCATAGGCAAAAGGGACCATATTCATCAACTCACCAAACAACTCAATAAGGTCACGATAGAGTTGCTCAATCGGCAGGTCACCATATTTTATAGGGTTAAAACCACCAAGCATAAAAGGATTACCATCTTCATTATTATGAGGATACCCGCCATTATTTTTAAGATAAAAATTAAGAAATGACATGGGAAGACGATAGTCAAAACTTGCATTGAAATCATTTATTTCATATATAGTTAGTTTGTTTTCCGAATCAGAAAGATACATGATAATTTTACCCTAAAGGATCTTCAAATGCGGTTTTGGAAAAGATTCCGCACGTACTAAACCATACAAAAATGCTGAATTCGAAGGATGAGTTAATGTCCATTCCAAATCCCATCAATTAAGGAAATCCGTTTCTTCACCAGTTTGATATTGTATCAAAAAAACACACACCAAGTTCAGACATAAATAAGTTATCACCAGACACTATCGCTAGATATTATTCCAAAATGAAATATCGATTGCACCTGTTGACTTTATAATTTCCGTTAGCGGGCATGCTTTTAAAAAATGCGAACCAACACCTCTGATAAATAGCTCAAAATTATCAGCTATCGATTCCCATCCATCCATAGTTTGTTCACTTGTAATAGCATAAACTTTGCCATCGTGAGTATTAAGCAAGATAGTATAAGGGTCTGAAATTGCAATACATATCACACCATCTGGTCTATGCTCGCCAATCCACCAATGGTTAAACTCATCACTGTTAATCCTGACTATTTTCTCCAAATAATCATCATCATGGCCGAAAGATAAATTCCCCAGAGAGAAGTTATCAATATCATAATTATTGACAAACTCAATAAAGTCCTTTGGGAAATTTACGCCAAGACCTTCCTCCGAATGCTTAATATTACTTACAGGCACCATTCTTTTTTTCAAAATCAAATCATCCATCTCTCCATAAAAAGGAGAGAACTTCTCATGCAACATAACTTCAATTTCATTTATAGTTAACAACATAACTACTACCCTCATTTCGTATGCCAAACATCGCCACTGCTAACATGAGTACGTCCAGATACGGGTATAGCATATGGTCTAAAATCCGCATGATGATATATTATTGTATCTCTTTTATAGTTCACATGTTCAGGAAATGCTTTAATCCATATGTCATCTATTTTCGGCAAATGTCCCACTTCTTTTATTCTATTTAATTTGCTTTTACTTATGAAACCCGATGCATATCACACTATTGACTCCAAAATTCTTGGTGTTTTCTTATATCGCAGTTTGAAATAAGTATTCCCGATACTAATGTTCTGTTATCTATTGAGAATGCATAATGAGGTCTTCCGGGGTAATGAGGATCACCCCGTGTCTGGTATGGATTGTTACCTCTAACTTCATATCCCCTACATAACCCAATCGGATCCTGCTCAATAAACCACACAATCTGCGGCTCGTAGTAGAGGATAGATTATTAATTATATTTTTGTTTGTGGTTCAAGAAAGGGTTATATCATATCAAAGCTGGGCGAATTTCTCTTCCGGCCTTCACTCTTTTAGCTTAAACAGTTTATTACTAGCGAGTCTAACTCTATCCATGCATCTTCTAATTTAAAAGCCAAATATGGTTTGTTTTCCACTTTATCAAAACTAGCATATGCATTTCTAATCATTTGAAGTATTGTATATAAATACAAAGCTAATTCTTTATCTATGGACTGATTATTTTTCAATAGGTTAGCAAGCTCATCTAAACTAGAAACCAAGTCATTATAATGTTCATCATTGAAAACAAAATTAATTCTAACATTATTAACAAAATCATTATCAATTATTTTTTTCTTGACATCGCTTAACATAAATAACCTATTTAAATATTATGGCTTCGTGAGGAACCTCACCAAAAATTAATACTTCCTGATTCGCCGCAGCAGCATATCGAGTAAACGGTGTTTATAAATTCTCTGCTGATGCCTGGCTTCTGGTGGAGGAAATCCAAGAGTCACGCGAATGCGGAGCACCTGCAATATGTTAGGCCGGTGTTATTTTATGCTAATGTATTGTTCTTATTGTTCTTATTGTTCTTATCCGCTCACATACTCTCCCGTTTCCAGACGTCACCGCTCTTATGACAGTATTACTATTATATAACCCCACGGAGCCCCCCCAGCGGATTCAGCGGATACTGATAAAAACTCCCCCCAGCATTCAACCCAAGCGGATCCTGCACAATTAACTGCCTCACCTGTGGGTCGTAGTAACGGAACGGGTAAGTTCTTCTTAGTTTCCATCTACACTACAAAAGGATACAGTGAGATATTTTTTATAGCTGTTGAAAACGAAACATATTTACAACCTCCTGGGTAGGCCTCAACATCTAAAAAAATAATCTGACCACCTAATGAAACAGTTAAAACCCCTTCACTCTCATAAGAGATGACCTGAGAAACAAATAACATTCTCTCACCATCCACCTTGATTTCAGGTGTCTCCTGACAAATATCATAAATATTCAATCCCCATTTAAAAATGTCATCCACATCAAATTCGACATTATAACAACTATTTACTTTCGGTGGTTCACCACACCAAACAGCCACTCCATTGCCTAAAACTGAGGTGAACTCAACGTTATTTCCATCAAATTTAGATACTGTTATTTTTGGCATTTTAGTGTCGGTATACTCACCACAATATTATTGATATTCATTACATTTCTTACAGGATCGCGCATTATTCTTCTTCATGGCAATTATGCATTCAATGCTATTAAAGACCAATAGAGTTTTGTATTTCTCTCATTCCTGCATATCTCATTTACTAAACCATCAGGTAATTATTAACCATAAACCAACTGGAAGTTTTTTTATCCCGGCTTCACACCTAAACTTTACTTAATAAATTCTTTATATCAAAATCACTTTTAGGTGATAGTTTAGGAAGAGCATTCCATTCACTTTCATCGATTGGGAAAACATTCCCATAAAAATCTTTCTTTTTGCAAGAATCACCAATACCGAATGCAAAATAAATCTCATCAACATTATCAGGAGAATAATTATCCTGATGCCCAATTATTCTCCAGTCACTTTCTGGCTCAATTTTTTTATCAAGTAGAGAATAGGTATCTATAATCAATGGAGGAATAATTCTTTTAGCATTCTCAATTTCACCCTCGGTTATTTCAGGTGCATCAGATAAAAAATCAAAAATTTCAGCTATATGCCCTACCGACATTAATGACATAATACGACCAAAACGATATCTTCCTCCATCAACCTTAAAGCAAAATATATCGCCAGGCTTAACATAGCGAAGCATGGTTCTTGGTTTTTTCTCCCATACCAAAAATTTAAAGTTACTCATCCGGACCTTTTTCCTTTTCCGCCTAAACCATTTTTTTTGATGCTGTATCCTGCTTCAAAAAACTGTCCTCTTCCGTCAGTACGTCTATGGTCAAATGAATTCTATTTATTCCCGCGATTAGTAGCTGAAATATCTTTACCTAATGTTCCGGCACGAGTTTTATATTCCTCGATGTAGTATTGTTCGTAACCTCTAGCTTGTGCATAGGTCACATTCTCATCTAAAGGAAGCAACTGAGCACCCGGAGTTAATCGCCCAGAATCCCTATGCTCTCCCGCTCTCCTGAGAAGATCATCAGTTATACCAACGTAATAAGATTTTGTTTCTCCCGGATCAAATAATCCATAAACATTGTATCCTGTAGTATCTAGGGCGGTTAATCCAAGAGGATCAATCCATAACAACGGATTCGGCGCATACTGATAAAGGTTCCACCCGCCATTCAGCCCAATCGGAGCCCGCACAGTAAACCGCCTGACCAGTGGATCGTAGTTCCGGAATAATGGACATACTGAATTATTGGATAGTACATTTATTAAATAAGAAGAAGTCAGGAGAGCTGAATCTCCTCCTAACTTTTATTTACCAATGAATTAAACATTATTCATTTCAAAATCAATGGCAATAACTACCCAGTGAAAAATTTAAATATCCATCACTAGGTTAATTTTTATTGTTTTTCAACATCTCTAATATCTCTCCTTCACTTTTATCATAAGGAGGCTTCCATAAAGGTGAATCGTTTTCTATCCATTCATCAAATTCCTCTGCAGATATTTTTGACTCTAGCTCCCGATAAAGATACTTTCTAGTTTTAGATAATTTTTCTAAAACATTGCATTGATTAAAAAAAAGCAGAAGGGCTGATGCTGTTCTATTTGCTTCAATAAATCCAGATCCGATCTTATCTATTACGATAACAATTTCCTCCATAGAAGCCAGGATTTCTTTTAATTCATCTATATTTTTTGTGTCTTTATTCATAATTTCAGCATCTCTTATTAAACTTAGTGGTCTTTTTATCTAACACTACATCACCTTTAATTTTATATTCTTCACACCTAAATCATTTTTTCTGAATTCTACACGGCTTTCATCAATATCGAAGTCGATATAAATTCTAGCGTGATTTTGTTTTATTTTAAATTTTTCTGCTGCATCAGCCATGCTTAAAGGCTTACCTTTGGCTCTTGTAGCAAAAACAGCATTCTGATCCCCAGCCTTGATTACCATACTGTTTTTTATTCCAGTAAACCCTTGATTACTTGTATAGTGCCTTAATCGAATGACATCTAGGCCCAATGGGTCAATCCAAATAAGCGGATTCGGCGCATACTGATAAAGGTTCCAGCCGCCATTCAACCCAATAGGATCCTGCACAATAAACCGCCCGACCTGCGGGTCGTAGTAGCGGA
>NZ_JAIWJZ010000040.1:0-45062 GCF_020216105.1 Enterobacter sp. K16B | reverse complement strand
GCCTCAGAGGCGCTGGAACTGCCAGCAGTAGGATAACGAACGTGACCGATCCCCATATTACCTTGCAGACGCTGCATATGGCGGGCTTCAAACACATCATTTACCAGGCCATTCGCCTTGCGTAAACGGAAGCAGTTGTTTGCATCAATGGTGATGATACCCGCAGCATCCTGCCCACGGTGCTGAAGCACCGTTAACGCGTCATAAATCGACTGGTTTACCGGCATGAAACCGGCGATACCGACAATACCGCACATTCGTCTTTTCCTCGTTAAGCCACATCTCAGAACGGATTACGCTCTGGGCAAAAAACTCGACGAGCTTTGCAGATAGTCAAAGAACCATCTGATGATGAAGCTGAACTCCGGAATGAGCTGCGATTTCTGCCAGTCTTCACTTTTGGAGAACCCGGTGAAGGTATCCAGGAAGAACAGGATCGCGGCCACAATCAGCACGCCTCGTAATGCCCCGAAACAGATCCCGAGTACCCTGTCCGTTCCTGACAGACCGGTTTTCTCGACCAGCTGACCTATCACATAATTCACGATAGCGCCGACAATCAGCGTCGCGATAAACAGCACCGCGATGGCGATTCCATTTCGGACCAGTTCATCTTCAAAGCCCGTGAACCAGACAGACAGGTAAGTGTAGTAATGACTGGCGACAAAGAAAGCACAACCCCAGGTCACCAGCGATAACGCTTCACGAACAAAGCCACGGATCAGGCTAACCAGACAGGAAAAACCAATCACCGCAATGATGGCGTAATCAATCCAGACCATATATGTCCCACGATTTAACGCCCTGTCATCCAGTTCGGGGCGAATTCTAACAGAAAAAGAAAACGTTTGCGTAGGGATTTCCTTCCCGCGCGTAAATAAAAAAGGCGCTGAAAAAATGTTCAACGCCGTGGCTTATCGCCTCTCTCTTTAAGGAGCAGGTCGTACTTAGTTCGCGCTGTAGCTCATCACGACGCCGCTCAGACCGGAGATCTGCTTCAGCTCGCCGAGCGAACCTTTCAGTTTGTCTTTAGACGCTTCTGGCCCCACGAGGATACGGGTAATTTTACCCTGCACCGGCGTGGAAGGTGAAGTATAAACACGGTATCCCGCACTGCGCAGTTTACCTACCACCTCATTGACCTTGTCCGCATTTTTCAGCGCGCCAAGCTGCACAACGTAAGCTTTACCCGTTGGGGCCGCCGCGTCCTGCTGAGCCGGTTTTGCTGGCGGAGGCGTCTCTGACGCCGCGGCAAGCTGTTCTGCCGTTTTATCCCGCTGCGGTTTCGGCTGTGGTTTATCGACCGGCTTCGGTTTTTCAACCGGTTTGGGCTGCTCTACCGGCACAGGATCGATATCGTTGTTGCTCGCGGCCGCCAGACGAGACGGATCGAGCGACGGTGCTGCGGCATCGCCCGCCCGTACCTCTTCCGCCGCACCTTCCGGTGGCTGAGCGGGAAGCGCCTGCGTTGCCGCGGGCAGCATATCCGGCTCATCCCGGTCGCCCGGTTTAGGGACCAGCGGAATAGCGGCAAACTCATCCTGGTAATGCTTTTTCTGCCCGTCGAGCAACCCCGGAAGAATAATCACCCCGAGCGCGACCAGCACAATGGTTCCTGTTAAACGGTTCTGAAACTTACTCGCCACCGGTTCTCCCCGCGTCCATCACTTCCATGACATGTGCCACCGTGTGGAATGAACCACACACCAGCACGGTATCTTCTGGTTTAGCATCCGCCATCGCGGCATGCCAGGCCTGCGCCACGCTAGTGTAGATTGCGCCTTTGCCGAGATGTTCCATCAGTTGCTCAGCCGTCGCGCCGCGTGGCCCCTCCAGAGGAGCACAATACCAGCTATCGACCACACTCTCCATGCAGGCCAGCGTCCCGCCGATATCTTTATCATGAAGCATACCGATAACCGCCAGCACGCGCCCGGTTTTTGGTAACGATTTGAGACGTCCCGCGAGATACGCCGCCGCATGCGGGTTGTGCGCCACATCCAGAATCAGGCGTGGTGACTCGCTGACAATCTGGAACCGCCCGGGCAGAATCGCCTGCTGTATACCGTCGCGGATCGCCTGCTCGCTCACCGCCAGCCCGCTGGCGCGAAGTGCTGCCAGAGCCGTTGCCGCGTTCGGCTGCGGCACCTGCGGCAGTGGCAGGTGCTCAAGCGTGCCCTGTGCATCGCTAAAGCGCCAGCCGTTGTCCTGAACTTCATACTGCCAGTCCACGCCGCGGCGCAGCAGACGCGCGCCCTTCTCGTTTGCGACATCCGCAATGGTGTGCGGCATATCCGGTTCGCCGACAACCGCCGGCTTATTCGCCCGGAAAATGCCGGCCTTCTCGCGGCCAATGCTTTCACGATCCGGCCCCAGCCAGTCGACATGGTCCAGCGCAATGCTGGTGACCACCGCCACATCCGCATCGACCATATTGGTGGCATCAAGACGTCCGCCGAGGCCGACCTCCAGGATCACCACATCCAGTTGCGCCTGTTTGAACAGCCACAGCGCCGACAAGGTGCCGTATTCAAAATAGGTTAATGAAATTTCACCGCGTGCGGCTTCAATTTCCGCGAACGACGCGGTATGCGCCGATTCCGGCAGTTCGCTGTTCTGCACGCGAACGCGCTCGGTGTAGCGTACAAGGTGTGGAGAGCTGTAAACGCCTACCCTGTAACCCGCAGCCATCAGAACAGATTCCAGCGTACGGCAGGTGGTGCCTTTGCCGTTGGTGCCTGCGACGGTGAATACGAAAGGCGCCGGTTTTAGCACATCAAGACGCGCAGCAACCTGGCTTACGCGCTCAAGGCCCATATCGATGGTTTTACTGTGCAGGTTTTCCAGATAAGAAAGCCACGCGGCCAGGGGCGACGTGGCTTGGGGAATGCTTTTATTTTCCATAATGCCCGGTTGTCATTAACAGATTAGAAAGCAAAAGGGCAGCGCCAGCTGGCCCTGCCCTTTTCAGTTATCAGGCCTCGGGTTCCTGATCCGGCACCACCACGCCTTCGCGCGGCTCATCCGGGTTCGGCGCTGGCAGATTCATCAGTTTCGCCAGGATGCGCGCCAGCTTCAGGCGCATTTCCGGACGGCGGACGATCATGTCGATGGCACCTTTCTCGATGAGGAACTCACTGCGCTGGAAACCAGGCGGCAGTTTTTCACGAACGGTCTGTTCGATAACGCGAGGACCCGCAAAGCCGATCAGCGCTTTTGGCTCAGCGATGTTCAGATCGCCCAGCATCGCGAAGCTTGCAGAGACGCCGCCCATGGTTGGGTCGGTCAGCACGGAGATATACGGCAGACCGCGCTCCTGCATTTTCGCCAGCGCAGCTGAGGTTTTCGCCATCTGCATCAGAGACATCAGGGCTTCCTGCATACGCGCCCCGCCGGAGGCAGAGAAGCAGATCAGCGGACAGTTATCTTCCAGCGCCTGCTCAACGGCACGCACAAAGCGCGCACCAACCACGGAGCCCATTGAGCCGCCCATAAAGGAGAACTCGAACGCAGCGGCAACAACCGGCATCTCATGCAGGGTGCCTTTCATCACCACCAGCGCGTCTTTCTCGCCGGTCTCTTTCTGTGCAGAGGCCAGACGATCTTTATATTTTTTGGAGTCGCGGAACTTCAGCACGTCTTTTGGCTCAAGTTCGCTGCCCAGTTCTACCAGAGAACCTTCGTCCAGCAGGCTATGCAGGCGGTTGCGCGCCGACATACGCATATGGTGGTCACACTTCGGACACACCTCAAGGTTGCGTTCCAGCTCTGCGCGATACAGAACCTGGCCGCAGCTATCACACTTCGTCCATACCCCTTCAGGAATGCTCGCTTTGCGCGTTGGGGTAATGTTGCTTTTAATTCGTTCAATCCAGCTCATTGATAACCTTTCTGCCTGAACCTGGTCGTATGCCAGTTTTGCTATAAGAGGCGAATAATGCCATTTTTGCCTCCAACAGACCATGAATGTTGCACATTAAAACATAACAGCCCGAAACTTTGGATAAAAAAGTGGTCGAACCGCCAGTGTGCATTTACTTCGCTTGTTTTGCCGCCGCACGTTTGTGACGAATAATTTCGATAACGCCCGGCAGGACGGAAAGCACAATAATCGCTACAATCAGTAACTTAAGATTTTCCTGAACCACCGGGAGATCGCCAAACAGATAGCCAGCATAGGTAAACAGCAGTACCCACAGCAGCGCGCCCACCACGTTATAGGCTGCAAAATGACGATAGGACATATGCCCCATTCCCGCCACAAACGGTGCGAATGTACGCACAATAGGCACAAATCGCGCAAGGATAATGGTTTTTCCACCATGGCGTTCATAAAACGCATGGGTTTTGTCCAGATAGCTGCGACGGAAAATTTTCGAATCCGGATTGCTGAACAGCCGCTCACCGAACACGCGACCAATAGTGTAGTTGACCGCGTCACCGACAATCGCGGCAATCACCATCAGTACCACCATAAGATGCACGTTCAGATCGTTGGTGGGTAACGCCGACAACGCCCCGGCGACAAACAGCAGTGAATCGCCCGGCAGGAAGGGGGTAACGACCAGACCGGTTTCACAAAACAGAATGAGGAACAGAATGGCATAAACCCAGACGCCATACTGCGCGACCAGCTCTGCCAGGTGAACATCAATATGCAGGATGAAATCAATCAAAAAACGAATTACGTCCATATTGTCTAAGCCTTAATTGCACCTTTATTTAGTCCGCTAAAAAGAGCGGCCCCATTGGCGGTTTCGGCAGGTCAAACCGATCCGGATAGTCTACCGAGACCAGATACAACCCTTCCGCTTTCGCCGTGGCTGCCGCAAGCGTTCTGTCCTTCGCTGCCAGCAGGTCTGCAATCCAGCTCTCCGGCTGGTGTCCGGCACCCACTTCCATCAGGCTGCCCACAATATTCCGCACCATATGATGTACAAAGGCATTGGCTTTGATATCCACCACCACATACGCGCCAAAACGGCTGACGTTTATGTGCATGACGTTACGCCACGGCGTGCGGGACTGACACTGCACCGCACGAAATGAGGTAAAGTCATTTTCACCAATCAGACACTGCGCCGCACGATGCATGCGTTCCGCATCGAGCGGTTCATAAAAATGCGTCACGCCCTGGCTTAATACCGCCGGACGCAGACGCTGGTTGTAGATGACATAACGGTAACGACGCGCCGTGGCGCTGAAGCGCGCATGAAAATCATCCGGTACAGCTTTCACCCAGCGCACCGCAATGTCACCAGGTAAATTCGCATTTACACCCAGCGTCCAGGCGGCATCTTTACGCACCGCGGTGGTTTCAAAGTGCACCACCTGCCCCGTCCCGTGGACACCGGCGTCAGTGCGCCCCGCGCACAGGACGTTGATCGGCTCGTTTGCCACCTGGGAAAGCGCTTTCTCCAGCTTTTCCTGGACGCTACGCACCTCATTCTGACGCTGCCAGCCATAATATTTACTGCCGTCGTACTCAATACCGAGGGCAATTTTATGAACCGGCTTTTGATCCACTGCGGACATCAGTACAGGTACTCCTGCACCAGTTTTTCAGCGATCTTAACCGCCATCAGCGCGCCGCCAAAGCGGACGTTATCGGCAACAGACCAGAACTGAACCTGCTCCGGCATACCGTAATCGTTACGCACGCAGCCGACAGAGAGGTGTGCGCTTCCGGTAGCGTCACCCACCTGGGTCGGGAACTCGCGCTCTTCGGAAAGCACAATGTCTTCACCGCGGCCAAACGCATCACGCGCCTCTTCCGCCGCCAGCGGGCGTAGCGCCTCAAAACTCACCATCTGCGCATGACCGTAAAAGACCGGGGACTGCACAACGTTTGCGGAGATCATCAGGCCATCGTCCTGCAGAATTTTACGCGCTTCGTCCACGATACGGCGCTCTTCGCGCACGGAGCCCTGATTATCTGGCAGCATCGGCAGCATGTTGAACGCCAGCTGGCGACCAAAGAAATCATCTTCGTCAATCGGGATGCCGTTCAGCAGCTTCGCGCTCTGCCCTGCCAGCGCATCGACGGCCTTTTTGCCGTTCGCGGACACGGAAAGCAGGCTGGTGACGGCAATGCGCGACAGGCCACCGTCGTCGATCAGCGGTTTCAGGGCCGTCAGCAGCTGACTGGTCAGGCTGTCAGGTACCGCGATGATGTTGCGGTTACGGTAGTCGGCCAGCACGAACGGGTTCACGTCCGGCACCACCAACGGCACGTCCGGCTCCAGAGCGAACAGGCCGCTCAGGTCGATCACCAGACAGCCAGCGTTGGTCGCCTCTTCAATGTACGCCGCCGTGGCTTCAGCGCCCGCGGCGAAAAACGCCAGCTGCGCCTGCGTCCAGTCGAACGCGGCGGCATCCTGGACCATGACGGATTTACTGTTAAAACGCAGATGCTCACCCGCGCTGTCGGTACGCGCCAGCGCATAGATATCGCCCACCGGGAACTGACGCTCAGCAAGGGTTTCGAGCAGGGCTTCGCCCACGGCACCCGTGGCACCTAAAATGGCAATGTTCCAGCCTTCAGACATGGTGGTTTACTCCAGAAATAAAAAAGCGTCCCTGTCGGAGTATCCGACAGGGAGCATTAAGAAGACATTAATGCGCCGGGGGGTGAACGGCGTTAAAACCCAGCTTGTGCAGCAGCGTCGCCGCCGGGGCGTCATCGCACATCACATACAGGGAAGACCACTCGCGGCGCTCAACGTAGTGCTTGCGCAGCTTATCAAACTCACCCGGGATCCCCGCCACTTTACGCAGCAGCGCATCATCGCGGCGCACATCATACACCAAATGCACCAGCCTTTTCAGCGTTGCCTGATCGAGCGGACCGTGCAGGGTAATACGGCCAAATTCAGGCGCGGGGAGTAAGGTATCCAGCGCCACTTGCTGAGGGTGGCCAATAAAGGCGCTGTAGGCCTCGAAGACCTGGGTCGTACCGCGCGCTTTCCCCTCAAGCGTATAACCCGCGATATGCGCGGTCGCAACGTCCACCCTGTTCAGCAGCGCAACGTTGAGTTCCGGCTCTGGCTCCCAGACGTCCAGCACCACGCTGAGATCCTGTCCCGCTTCCAGACATTTCAGCAGCGCGGCGTTATCCACCACCGGACCACGGCAGGCATTTATCAGAATAGTGCCAGCCTTCAGACGGCGGATCAGCGCCTCGTCAGCCAGATGCAAAGTCTTATACGGCCCCTCTTTAAACAGCGGTGTGTGGAACGTCAGGACATCGCACTGTTCAACCAGCTCATCCAGCGAGCGGAAATCCCCCTCCTCGCCGTTGTCTTTGCGCGGCGGATCGCACAGCAGCGTGCGGATCCCTAACGCTTCCAGGCGCTTTTGCAGGCGTCCTCCAACGTTGCCCACGCCGACAATCCCCACCGTGCGGTCTTTCAGCGCAAAACCGTCGCGCTCGGCCAGCATCAGCAGCGAGGAGAAAACATATTCCACGACGGCAATGGCGTTACAGCCCGGCGCGGCGGAAAAACCGATCCCGGCCTGCGCAAGCCATTTATCATCCACATGATCGGTCCCTGCCGTTGCGGTCCCGACGAACTTGATCCCTTTACCGGCGAGCAGTGCCTCATTTACTTTGGTCACCGAGCGCACCATCAGCGCGTCTGCGTCATCCAGTTCGTTGACCGGGATCGGGCGACCAGGGACAGCCTTCACGTTACCCAGGCGGCTAAACAGCTCACGGGCATAAGGCATATTTTCATCAACGAGGATTTTCACGTCTGAGTACCTGTTTGAGAGGAAGAAAACCTGCCAAGTGTGCCATAATCTGGCCGCCAGGCATATACGTATGCCAGGTTTACGCTGAGTTTTGACTTTAAGGATTTTTGACGATGCAGCCCATTTCAGGTACGCCGCCGCGCCCTCCGGGTGAAGGCCCTGTCACGCAAAACGTTGCCGGTGAACAACCGCTATCCACGCAACAGCGCACCGTGCTGGAGCGCCTGATCACGCGCCTGATTGCGCTGACTTCGCAGCAAAATGCGGAAGTCTGGGCCGGGGTAAAGCATGACCTGGGTATGAGAAACGACGCGCCGCTCCAGTCGCGCCACTTCCCTGCCGCTGAGCAAAACCTGAACCAGCGTATTACCACCGCGCAGCAGAACCACACCACGCGCCAGATTGTCGCGCAGCTGACGGAGCTGTTGGGCCAGGGGAATAACCGCCAGGCGGTGAGTGATTTTATTCGCCAGCAGTATGGTCAGACCGCTCTGGGTCAGCTGACGCCGGAGCAGCTTAAAACGGTGCTGACGCTGCTGCAGAATAATGAGCTCTCTATTCCACAGCCTCAGGTGCGTCCGTCGACCGAACGCTCGCTGCTGCCTGCCGAGCACAACACGCTTAAGCAGATGGTGACCAAGCTTGCCGCGGCCACCGGCGAACCGACGAAGCTTATCTGGCAATCCATGCTGGAGTTGTCCGGCGTGAAGGCGGGCGAGCTGATCCCCGCAAAACAGTTTACCCATCTGGTAACATGGCTGCAGGCGCGCCAGACGCTCAGCACCCAGAGCGCCCCTACCCTGCATACCGTTCAGGCTGCGCTTAAACAGCCGCTGGAACCGCATGAATTTAAGATGATTCGGGACTATGCCCAGCAAAACTGGCAGGCCACCCCGCAAACGGTTCTGACCACCGCGCAGGTGCAGGATGTGCTCAATCAGATCTTTGTTCGCCGCGCCGAGCGCGAAGGTGGCGTACCGGAGGTGAGAGATATTCAGCCGATCTACAGCCCGCTGTTTGCGCCGGTTGTGGAGACGTTCAGAACCCTCTCTGCGCGTCCGGGATTGCTGTTTATTGCGTTACTGATTGCACTGGCGATTTTCTGGCTGGTTGCCTGAGGATTTGCCCGGTGGCGCTACGCTTACCGGGCCTACAACGCCCCGAACCGTAGGCCGGGTAAGGCGCAGCCGCCACCCGGCAACAACGGCTCACGTTCTGCGAAACGCCACCAGCGTCACCACAATCCCCACCACTGCGGAAACCGCACCAGCCAGGAAGACGGACGGATAGCCAAACGACGTCGCTAACAGCCCGGCCAGCGGCCCGGTTACGCCGTATGAGATATCCTGAAACGCCGCATAACCGCCGAGCGCCGTACCCCGCACCTGCGGGGCCACGCGCTTCACCACTTCCACACCAAGTGCCGGGAAAATCAGAGAACAGCCGCAGCCGGTCAGCGCCGCGCCAAGCAGCGCAACGGATGCCGCGGGTGCATTCCACAACAGCAGAAGACCGATAGTTTCAATGAACAGCGACGCCACCGCCACCTTCACACCGCCAAAGCGATCCGGCATCCAGCCGAAGAATACGCGCATCAGCACAAACGCACCGCCAAACGCGGTGAGCGTAAAGCCGGCCATCGCCCAGCCACGGCTCATAAAATAGAGCGAGACGAAGGTACCAATTACCGCAAAGCCCACGCCCTGCAGCGCCAGGCCAAGACCCGGCTGCCAGATTTGGCCGACCACGCTCCACAGGGAAGGACGCTCACCTTTGTGCGCGGGCACTTTACGCACCGAGCCGTTAAAGGCCCAGGCCAGCAGCGGCAGCAGCATGGTGGTGGCCGCAAGCGTCGCAAACCCAAACTGGCTATTGATGAGCAGCCCAAGCGGCGCACCGGCGGCCAGGGCGCCATAGATAGCCATGCCGTTCCAGGACATCACCTTGCCGGAACGGGCGGGCCCCACCAGCCCCATTCCCCAGGTCAGGGTGCCGGTCAACAACTGGCTTTCACCAAAACCGAGGATTAAACGGCCCAGCACCAGCAGAGCAAATTTATACACCGCGTCTACCGGCAGGAGCGCGGCCAGCAGCCATGCGCCGCCCGCCAGCCCGCAGGCAAACATTCCCTGGAGCGCTGAACGTTTCGCACCGTGCTGATCCGCCAGTCGCCCGGCGTAGCCGCGAGTTAATACCGTGGCTAAAAACTGAATGCCTACAGCGATGCCAACCATGGTGTTGCCATACCCGAGCTCCTGATGAACGAACAGCGGGATCACCGGCAGCGGCAGGCCAACGGTCATATAGGTCAGGAATACCGCAAAAGCGATACGGAACAGCGAGAGATTCGCTGAAGAGGTTGTTTCTGTTTGAGTGACTGCAGTCATGCTTTACTCCGAAATGAAGAGTAAGGCGGGGAAATGCCACGCCCCCTCTACCTGTTTACCAGGATTAAGGTGCGTTGGTTGACGTTAAACGCTTACGCATTATCGTGAGGATAATGTTGAGGTGTGAAGTTTGCCTGTGCAATCAGCCGCTTGTCAATGCATAAAAAAAGGGAGCCTTATGGCTCCCCTTTCGAATCAAACATAAAACTTATGCTTTGTACTTACGCATCACCAGCGTGGCGTTAGTACCACCAAAACCGAAGCTGTTGGACATGACAGTGGTCAGTGTCGCTTCCGTTGGTTTGGTCACGATGTTCAGGCCAGCCGCCTGCTCATCCATCTCTTCAATGTTGATGCTTGGAGCGATAAAGCCATTTTCCAGCATCAGCAGAGAGTAGATCGCTTCCTGCACGCCCGCCGCACCCAGAGAGTGACCGGTCATGGCTTTGGTCGCGGAGATCGCCGGGCTGTTGTCGCCGAACACTTCGCGGATCGCCCCAAGCTCTTTCACGTCGCCTACAGGCGTAGAGGTACCGTGGGAGTTCAGGTAGTCGATTGGGGTATCAACGCCGTGCATCGCCATCTTCATGCAACGTACCGCGCCTTCGCCTGATGGCGCAACCATGTCGGCGCCGTCAGATGTGGCACCGTAGCCCACGATCTCAGCGTAGATGTGCGCACCACGTGCCAGCGCGTGCTCCAGCTCTTCAACCACAACCATACCGCCGCCGCCTGCGATAACGAAACCGTCACGGTGTGCGTCATAGGTACGGGAGGCTTTATCTGGCGTCTCGTTGTATTTGGTGGACAGTGCGCCCATGGCGTCGAATTCACAGGCCATTTCCCAGCCCAGCTCCTCGCCGCCGCCAGCAAATACGATGTCCTGTTTACCCAGCTGGATCTGCTCAACCGCATTACCGATGCAGTGCGCGGAAGTCGCACACGCGGAGCTGATGGAGTAGTTCACACCGTGAATTTTGAACGGGGTCGCCAGGCACGCGGAAACCGCAGAACCCATGGCTTTGGTCACCACGTACGGACCTACCGCTTTCAGACCACGCGGGCTACGCATTGCGTCAGCACCGAATACCTGCGCTTTTGAGGAGCCGCCGGAGCCGGCGATCAGACCCACGCGCGGGTTGTTCTGATAAACCTCTTCACTCAGGCCGGAATCTTTGATCGCTTCCTGCATGGAGAGATAAGCATAAATAGAGGCATCGTTCATGAAACGAACCACTTTGCGGTCAATCAAACCGGTGGTGTCCAGTTTGACGTTACCCCATACGTGGCTACGCATACCTGAATCTTTAAACTCTTCAGAGAAAGTGATCCCGGAGCGTCCTTCACGCAGAGATGCCAGGACTTCCTGCTGGTTATTACCGATGCTGGAAACAATGCCCAGGCCAGTAATCACTGCACGTTTCATTCAATACCTCTGTAAGTCGCACTATAGTAAGTTTCGAGTCGCACAATAGCGTACACTTGTACGCCGAACAAGTCCGATCAGACATTTTCTGCGGAAATTTGCACCGATGGACTCACATCGTTAAGATCGTGCCACTGCCTGTCAGACGAGTAACTTACGTGAAACAAAACGCTATACAACCCGCCAACCTCGAATTCAACGCTGAGGGTACACCTGTTTCCCGAGATTTTGATGACGTCTATTTTTCTAATGATAACGGACTGGAAGAAACCCGTTATGTTTTCCTCGACGGAAACCAGCTCGGCACCCGCTTCCCGGCCCATCCGCGGAGCCTGTTTGTGGTGGCGGAGAGCGGGTTCGGTACCGGGCTGAATTTTTTAACCCTCTGGCAGGCGTTCGATCGGTTTCACGCTGCACATCCTGAGGCTACGCTACAAAGATTACATTTCATCAGTTTTGAAAAATTCCCGCTCACCGCGCACGACCTGCGGCTTGCCCATCAGCGCTGGCCGGAGCTTGCAACCTGGGCAGAGCAGCTTCAGGCGCAGTGGCCGCCCCACATCGGCGGCTGCCATCGCCTGATTCTGGACGGTGGACGCGTCACGCTGGACCTCTGGCTGGGCGACATCAACGATCTGACCGACAAGCTTGATGATTCGATGAATCAGAAAGTGGACGCATGGTTCCTTGACGGTTTTGCTCCCGCCAAAAACCCGGATATGTGGAGCCAGCATCTGTTTAACGCGATGGCGCGACTGGCGCGCCCTGGCGCGACGCTCGCCACCTTCACCTCGGCAGGCTTTGTCCGCCGCGGGTTGCAGGAGGCGGGCTTTACCATGCAGAAGACCAAAGGTTTCGGCCGCAAGCGCGACATGCTGGTCGGCAGAATGGAGCACTCGCTGGATATCCCGGCCAGCGCGCCCTGGTTTGCACGCCGTGCCAGCGCATCCCGTGAGGTTGCCATCATTGGCGGGGGGATTGCCAGTGCCCTGCTCTCGCTCGCGCTTATCCACCGTGGCTGGCTGGTCACGCTCTACTGTGCTGACGACGCGCCTGCAAACGGCGCCTCCGGCAACCGCCAGGGCGCGCTCTATCCGCTTTTAAGCGCGCATGACCCGGCGCTGTTCCAGTTTTTCCCGGCAGCGTTTACCTTCGCCCGTCGCCTGTATGACGCCCTTCCGGTGGCATTCGACCACGACTGGTGCGGCGTCACGCAGCTCGCCTGGGATGAGAAGAGCCAGCAAAAAATCACCCAAATGCTGTCGCTGGGCCTGCCTGACGAGATTGCCCGCCCGGTGAGCGCGCCGCAGGTGGCAGAAAGTGCTGGCGTAGAGACGCACTGCGGCGGCATTCAGTACCCCCTCGGCGGCTGGCTGTGCCCGGCAGAACTGACCACCGCGGTCATTGCCCTGGCGCAGTCACGCGGACTGACAGTGCACTATGCCCACAACGTGGAATCACTCAGCCGGACAGAACAGTGGGATCTGCATTTTGCCGATGGCAACACGGCGCACCATGCCAGCGTCGTTCTCGCCAACGGGCACCACATCAGCCAGTTTATCCAGACAGCGACGTTACCGGTGTATCCGGTCGGCGGTCAGGTGAGCCATATTCCTTCGACGCCTGAGCTGGGCAAACTGCGCCAGGTGCTGTGCTATGACGGCTACCTGACGCCGCAGAATCCGTCTAACGGTCACCACTGTATCGGGGCCAGCTATCATCGCGGCGAAACGGATATGCGCTACAGTGAGGCGGATCAGGCGCAAAACCGTCAGCGCCTGGTTGACTGTTTCCCGGATGCAGCGTGGGCGAAAACGGTTGACGTCAGTGCCGGAGACGCGCGCTGCGGCGTGCGCTGTGCCACCCGCGATCATCTGCCGATGGCGGGAAACGTGCCGGACTACGACGCCACGCTTGCGGTCTATTCGGATCTGGCTGAACATCAGGAAACGGCAGTGACTTCACCGGTCTACCCGGAACTGTTTATGCTGGGCGGGCTGGGTTCGCGCGGGATCTGTTCTGCACCGCTGCTGGCTGAAGTATTAGCCGCGCAAATGAGCGACGAGCCGCTTCCGCTGGACAGGGTTACGCTTGCGGGACTGAATCCGAATCGCTTGTGGGTGCGGAAGCTGCTGAAGGGGAAAATGGTTAAGTAAAGTGCGGCCTGGTGCCCTCACCCTAACCCTCTCCCCAAAGGGGAGAGGGAAGAGAAGGCGGCTTAGCGTTTAGCCTGCTGGAACAGGTTATCCCACATGCCCAGCACCAGAGACTGGTCGCGCGGAGAGAGTTCTCCTGCCTGAATAGCTTTCTCCAGACTACGGGTGACTTCATCATGAACGGCCTCGGCAGAGTGATCGTCCCCGGCCTCCAGCTCAGCAATAGCCAGCGTCAGGTGACCACGCAGATAACCGCTGGCGAACAGCTCATCATCGCTGGCGTGTTCCACCATGTCATCAATTAACGCCAGAATGCGTGATTCAAATTCTGCGATCATCTTCTTTCCTCTGTTAAAGATCTTCCGGCCAAGGGAAGCATTCCGCCGTGATCTCCGGCGTGTGGTAATAATTCTGTAACGCCTTGATTAAGCGTGCCGGACGTTCCGGAATGCCGTTCTCAAGATATGTCATCACCTGCGCGTGTACGCGGCGCTGGAAAACAATACGGTCCGGCTCGAAGTCGCCTTCAAGGTTGTCGCAGCTGACGTTGAACGGGAAACCCGCCGCCACGCAGAACAGCCACTCCAGCGCCTGCGGTTTCACTTCCACATCTTCAAACTGCCCCTGCGTAGCGGCGTCACGTCCGTCCGGGCAGTACCAGTAACCGAAATCCACCAGTTCGCGACGCGCTTTCCCTGCGATGCACCAGTGCGAAATCTCGTGCAGACCGCTGGCGTAGAAGCCGTGCGCGAACACGATACGGTGATACGGAACCTCGGCATCAGCAGGAAGATAGATCGGTTCGTCGTCGCCTTTAATCAGACGGGTATTAAAATCTTCAGCAAAACAGCCATCAAAAATCTCAATCAACTGTTCGTATTTATGCGTACTGTTCATTAGTTCATCCCCAACCAGGTGAGGATCTCCTGTCCATGGCTGTCATAAAGCAGTTTGGCGCTCATTACCGCCGAGACGATAACGATCATCGGGCGAATCAGTTTTTGTCCTTTGCTTAACACCAGACGCGAGCCTGCACGCGCCCCGAGGAACTGCCCTGCCATCATCACAAAGCCGGTTGCCCAGATGACCTTGCCGCCAATGATAAACAGCAGCAGGCCGCCGACGTTCGAGGTGGCGTTGAGCACTTTGGCATGGGCGGTAGATTTGGCGAGGTTAAACCCGGCCAGCGTCACAAACGCCAGCGCGTAAAACGAGCCTGCGCCCGGGCCAAAGAAACCGTCGTAGAACCCCACGCAGCCACCGGCAATCAGGGCAAAGGGCAAACCGTGCAGACGACGCTGACGATCTTCTTCCCCGAGCTTTGGCATCAACAAGAAATAAAGGCCAATGCAGATGACCAGAATCGGCAGGATCTGGCGCAGAATATCGGACTGCACGTGCTGAACCAGCAGCGCGCCCGACGTCGAGCCGATAAAGGTCATCAGAATATTGAGCTTCTGGTCGGCAAGATTGACGACCTTGCGGCGAATAAAATAGAGCGACGCGGAAAGCGAGCCGCCACAGGCCTGGAGCTTGTTGGTCGCCAGCGCCTGCGCCGGACTCATGCCCGCCGCCAGCAGCGCGGGTACGGTTAACAACCCGCCCCCGCCCGCAAGGGCATCAATGAAACCGGCCAGCATAGCCACAAAGAACAGCACCACCAGCAGCAGCGGTGACACCATAAACAGATCGACGAAATTATCCATTAAAGTACATGCTCATCCAGTAGCGCCTGGCAGGAAGGCGGCAACGGAGGCGGTGTCTTCTTCTCAGGCTTAGAGGTTCCAGGTTTTGCCGGTTCAAACCAGCTTTGCAGTTCCGCACCACAGCCATCGCCTGGCGGAGGCAACGGCTGATCTTCACATTCCAGGCTGTTTGCCGGGCAACGCAGACGAACGTGCATGTGCGCGCGATGCTGGAACCACGGGCGCACTTTGCGCAACCAGTCGCGATCGGTTCCCTCATCGAGGCACAGCTGTTGCTTAATAGCCGGGTTGACAAAGATCCGCGTAATGTCGTTATCTTTTGCCGCCAGCTTAATCAGGCTGAAGATATCCGGCGTCCACAGTGAGGGTACAACGCGCTTACCGTCGCTCGACACCAGATCCAGCGCCTGCGGTTTCAGCAACTGGGCTGAACTCCAGCGCGCTTTCGGCAGCTGCAGGAAGATATCGACATCCAGTCCGGTCTGGTGACTGGCGTGTCCACCGTTAAAACGACCGCCGGCAGGCATCCCCATATCGCCAATCAGCATCGTGCCCAGCCCCAGGTTATGCACCTGATTTCCCAGACGCTGGATGAACAGCACCAGGTCCGGATGGCCGAAATAGCGTCGCTGATCGGTACGCATCACCTGGTAGGTATCGGACTGCAGAGGCAACTCCTGTGCACCGACGATACATCCGTTCGAAAAAGCGCCAATAGACTGGGCGCTCCCCGCCACCGGGTGGGTGATTTTTTGCCATGGCGTCGCGGCCAGACTGGCTCCACTGGCCAGCAACGCCAGCAGAGCAATTGCGGTTTTTTTCATGTTTACCAGCGTGGAATGGTGGTCGTCACATCCGCGTTCTGCGCGCGCTGGCGCAGGAAGTGATCCATCAGCACGATCGCCAGCATCGCTTCTGCGATCGGTACCGCGCGGATCCCCACGCACGGATCGTGACGTCCTTTGGTGATCATCTCAACTTCTTCGCCATCGCGGTTAATCGTGTGGCCCGGCACGGTAATGCTGGAGGTTGGCTTCAGCGCGATATTGGCAATAATCTGCTGCCCGCTGCTGATCCCGCCCAGAATGCCGCCCGCGTGGTTGCTCTGGAAGCCCTGTGCAGTAATTTCATCGCGGTTCTGGCTGCCGCGCAGGGAGACCACGTCAAAACCGTCGCCAATCTCAACGCCCTTCACCGCGTTGATGCTCATCAGCGCGTGAGCGATGTCGGCGTCGAGGCGGTCAAATACCGGCTCGCCCCAGCCCGCCGGGACGCCATCGGCCACCACGGTCACTTTCGCGCCAATGGAGTCGCCCTCTTTCTTCAGGCCGCGCATAAGTTCATCCAGCGCTTCAAGCTTGTCGGCGTCAGCACAGAAGAACGGGTTTTGCTCGACCTGATCCCAGTCTTTGATCGCCAGCGGAATGTCGCCCATCTGGGTCAGACAGCCGCGAATAACGATGCCGAATTTCTGCTGCAGGTATTTCTTGGCAATGGCCCCTGCCGCCACGCGCATCGCGGTTTCGCGTGCCGATGAGCGTCCGCCGCCGCGATAGTCGCGAAAGCCGTATTTTTGTTCGTAGGTGTAATCAGCGTGGCCCGGACGGAAGACGTCTTTGATGGCGCCGTAGTCCTGGGAACGCTGATCGGTGTTTTCGATCAGCAGACCAATGCTGGTGCCGGTGGTGCGGCCTTCAAAAACGCCGGAGAGAATTTTGACCTGGTCCGGCTCGCGACGCTGCGTGGTGTAGCGAGAGGTGCCCGGACGACGACGGTCAAGGTCGTGCTGTAAATCTGCTTCGGTCAGTTCTATACCTGGCGGCACGCCATCAACGATACAGCCCAGTGCCAGCCCGTGCGACTCACCAAACGTGGTCACCCGGAATACCTGTCCAATACTGTTTCCTGCCATCACGGCTCCGATGTTGTTGTTTGTGTTTGAGCGTTGTGAAACGGGCCGAAGCCCGCTGGATTAATCTTTATAGATGCTGAAGTGTTCGCGCGCGTCGAGCAGTTGCGCTTTGGTCAGCATAAAGACGCCGTCACCGCCGTTGTCGAACTCAAGCCAGGTGAACGGCACATCCGGATACTGCTCTATCAGATGTACCATGCTGTTGCCCACTTCACAAATCAGAACGCCGTCGTCGGTGAGATAATCCGGCGCGCAGGCCAGAATGCGACGGGTCAGCTTCAGGCCGTCAGAGCCTGACGCCAGGCCCAGCTCCGGCTCGTGACGATATTCACTCGGCAGATCGGACATATCTTCCGCATCAACGTACGGCGGGTTGGTGACGATCAGATCGTACTGCAGCGTCGGCAGGTCGCGGAACAGGTCAGAGCGAATTGGCGTAACGTGATGGATCAGGCCGTGCTCTTCAATGTTGTGCTCGGTCACGGCCAGCGCGTCGGTGGAGATATCGACGGCGTCCACTTCCGCTTCCGGGAAGGCGTAAGCGCAGGCAATGGCAATACAGCCGCTGCCGGTACACATATCCAGAATGTGCTGCGGCTGATGGCCGATCAGGCCTTCAAAGTGGTTGTTGATCAGCTCGCCAATCGGCGAGCGCGGCACCAGCACGCGTTCATCGACATAGAACTCGTGGCCGCAGAACCAGGCTTTGTTAGTCAGGTAGGCGACCGGAATACGCTCGTTCACGCGGCGGATCACGCGCTCAACGATACGGTGTTTTTCGCTGGAGGTCAGACGCGCGGTGCGCATGTCTTCCGGAATATCCAGCGGCAGGTAGAGGGATGGCAGTACCAGCTGCACGGCCTCATCCCACGGGTTATCGGTACCGTGACCGTACCAGATATTGGCAGCGCTGAAGCGGCTAACCGACCAGCGCAACATGTCCTGTATGGTATGCAGCTCGTTTACTGCTTCATCGACAAATATTTTATCCACTCTTTCCTCCAGGGCATGCTCGCATAATTTTCGGCGGCTAGTTTGCCATGAAGACGGCGATAAATCAGCAATGACGCGTCGCGCTTGAGGTTAAAAAATGCGTTTAGTCGGGTACACTATTGGAAATACGAGATGAGAATGACGAATGAAAAAGAAAACATCGCTCAGCGAGGAGGATCAGGCGCTCTTCCGCCAGCTGATGACCGGAACGCGCCAAATCAAGCAGGACACCCTCGTCCACCGTCCGATGCGCAAGAAAATCTCCGAGGTGCCGGTCAAAAGACTGTTGCAGGAGCAGGCCGATAACAGCCACTATTTTTCAGATGAATTTCAGCCTCTGCTCAACACGCAAGGGGCTGTGAAGTATGTACGTGAAGACGTCAGCCATTTTGAGCTGAAAAAATTACGCCGTGGGGATTATTCGCCTGAGCTGTTTCTCGATCTGCACGGATTAACGCAGATGCAGGCCAAACAAGAGTTGGGCGCACTGATCGCAGCCTGTCGCCGCGAACATGTGTTTTGCGCCTGCGTGATGCATGGCCACGGTAAACATATTCTGAAGCAACAGACACCGCTGTGGTTGGCTCAGCATCCACACGTGATGGCATTTCATCAGGCACCCAAAGAGTACGGCGGTGATGCCGCATTACTGGTGTTGATTGAAGTGGAAGAGTGGCAACCGCCAGAATTACCCTGACAGGACGGCGGGAGGCAGAGTTTGCGCCCCCGCGTTATCGCACGTCACGTCAGATGGCTTTTGCCATCTTCAGGTTGCACGGACTCATTTGCCAGTTGAAGACACCTTTACCCGTTTCGTCGAGAGAAACATTGGCAATGGCAGATGTCGTGAACATCGGCGGGGTTTCGCCCGGGCACAGTTCAGATACCAGATAGCCAACCAGTGGCAGGTGGGAAATGACCAGCGCGGAGGCGACACCTTCATTGCACAGCGCCTGAAGATAAGCGCTGACAAGGCCGACATCGCCACATGGGGTGAGTTCAGGGAGAACATCCACACTGGCTGGCAGGTTCATACACTCCCCCACCACTTCCAGCGTCTGTTCTGCACGCAGGAACGGACTCACCAGAACGCGTTCGATGTCCACTTTTTGACCTTTAAGCCAGGTCGCCATCAGACGAGATTCGTCGCAGCCACAGACGGTCAAAGGACGTACTGAGTCACTGGCGGCATCGAGTGCCGCGTCGCCGTGACGCATGATAAAAACTTGCATATTGCACCGCTTTTGTTAACCAGAATCACCGGCGTTAACTACCCGCGATAAATGCTGAGAGGTAGAAAACCCGATGGCCGGGCATTGTGCCTGATCCATTCGGTGAATGAAACGCTGTTTTTTACCTCAATGGCGTAAGTATAGTCAATCTCTGTTTACAAAATCGCCAGAACAGGTTCATTCACTTCAGGATTTACCCTTCTTTGACCTCAGTTTAGGAGGTCAGTTTCCCTTGCGGGCCAAAATGTCTGGCCCCGCTCCGCCATCTGCAATAATTCGTCACACGGTGTAAACCGGGGGCCATATTGCGAAGCCAGACGTTGCAGGATTGCAACCACTTCACCCGCGCCGAGCGTATCCATGTAACGGAACGGGCCGCCAAGAAACGGCGGGAAACCTATGCCAAATACCGCGCCGATGTCGCCATCGCGCGCGCTCTTGATCACCTGCTCACCGAAGCAGCGCGCCGCTTCATTGAGCATCATCATCACGCAGCGTTCAGCACACTGAATGGCGGACAATTTTCCCTGACCGGTGGTCGAAATAAGCCCATAAACCGAAGGGTCGACCTGTTTTCTGCTTTTACGCCCTTTCGCGCCGTAAAGATAGAAACCGCGTTCATTTTTTCTGCCTTTGCGATCGTCCTTCAAAATTGCAGAAACAATGTTTGCAGGTGGGCTAAAACGATCTCCATAGGCTGCTTCCAGCACAGGTATAATTTTAGTGCCGGTGTCTATTCCCACCTCATCCAAAAGTTGGATTGGGCCAACGGGGAAACCAAACTTCACCAGCGCCTCGTCGACATGCTCGATTTTCTCGCCTTCCGTCAGCAGCCGCATCGCTTCATTAATATAGGGTGCCAGAATGCGGTTGACGTAAAAACCGGCTTTGTCCGCGACGACGATCGGCGTCTTACCCTGCATTTTGGCCAGTTTCACGACGGTGGCGATGGTTTGCGGGCTGGTTGCGGCATGCGGGATCACCTCTACCAGCGGCATTTTTTCTACCGGGCTGAAAAAGTGCAGGCCTATCACCTGCTCCGGACGCCCGGCCTTTGCCGCAATATCGCCAATCGGTAAAGACGACGTATTTGAGGCAAAAATGGTATGCGGCGCGCAATATTGCTCAACGTCAGCGACCATTTGCTGCTTAAGCGCCAGGTCTTCAAACACGGCTTCAATCAAGACATCGCGGTGGGCAAAACCGCGGTAATCCGTCGTGCCGGAGATCAACGCCAGGGTTTTATCACGCTCGCTGGCTCTGATATGGCGACGTTTTACCTTTTGATCAAGGTTCTGCCAGCTGTACTGCAGCGCGTGGTTGATCCCTTTCGCTGAGATGTCTTTGATCCTTACAGGCAATTTGCCTTTGCTTGCGGTAACAAAAGAGATACCGCCGCCCATAAGGCCGCCGCCCAGTACGCCAATGGCATGCAGCGGCGCGGGCTGCGCCTCGCTGCCGGGATCTTTTTTCACGTCGGTGCTGGCGAAAAAGATGCTGCGCAATGCCTGTGACTGTGGCGTCATCGCCAGTTCGCCAAAGGCTTTGGCCTCAGCGGCATAGCCGCTACTGGTTCCCTGGGACAGCCCGGTTTCAATAACCTCCAGGATCCGCTTTGCCGCCGGATAGTTGCCTTTGGTTTTCTGTTCGGTCTTTTTGCCCACCATCCTGAACAGCAGCGTTCTCCCCAGTGGCCCGGCGAGCACGCGCTCGCGTACCGGCAGAGGACGTTTTGCCTGACGCCCTTTCAGCGCAAGCTCAACGGCGGCCTCCAGCAAAATGGCGTGCGGCACGACGTCATCCACCAGACCGGCTTTTAGCGCCTGGCGAGCACGTAACTGCTTACCGGTTAAGATCATCTCCAGCGCCGTGCTGACGCCCACCAGGCGCGGCAGACGCTGCGTTCCGCCAGAGCCAGGCAGCAGGCCAAGCTGCACTTCAGGAAGGCCTAAAACGGTTTTCGCATCGTCGGTACAGATGCGGCTATGGCAGGCCAGCGCCAGCTCCAGCCCACCGCCCAGACACGCCCCGTGGATCGCAGCAATAACCGGGATTGGCAGGCTGTTGATTTCCGCCATTACCTGCTGGCCCTGACGCGCCAGCTCTTCAGCATCCAGCGCGCTTTGCGCACGGGCGATCATGTTAATGTCGGCCCCGGCAATAAAGTTATCCGGCTTAGCAGAGATAAATACCAGACCGCGAATGGCCTTGTTTTCGCGGATCTGCTTTAGCATCGCGCGCACCTGAGCGCCAAACTCGGCCTTCAGGGTATTCATCTTTTCATCAGGGACATCGATGGTTATCACTGCGACGTTATCGAGGCGAACCGTCAGGTTAAATGCAGATGTCATTTCCATTATTCAGCCTCCAGAACCATTGCTGCACCCAGCCCGCCCGCCGCACAGGCGGTGACGAGACCAAAACCGCCGCCACGACGGCGTAACTCATGAAGTGTTTGGGTGATCATCCTCGCCCCGGTCGCCGCAAACGGATGACCGTAGGCAATGGAGCCCCCCAGCACGTTGAATTTACTCTGGTCCACTTCACCGGTGGCGTGCGCGCGGCCCAGCACGTCGCGCGCAAAACGCTCGCTTGCCAGCAGCTGTACGTTAGCCAGGGTTTGCGCGGCAAACGCTTCATGCATATCAATCAGGGTTAAATCCGCCAGCGTCAGCCCCGCGCGATCCAGCGCCAGAGGCGTGGACCATGCCGGGCCCAGCAGCATGTCCTGCCAGACATCAATGGCGGTGAAAGCATAGCTGCGTAAATAGCCCAGAGGCGTGATCCCAAGCTCTTTCGCGCGGGATTCGGTCATCAGGATCACGGCCGCGGCGCCGTCCGTCAGTGGCGTACTGTTAGCCGCCGTTACCGTACCGTGTTTACGGTCAAACGCTGGGCGCAGTTTTGCGTAATCCGCCAGCGTCGAGGTGCCGCGAATATTGTTATCTTCCGCGAGCGGTTCACGGAAAGGAGGAATATAGGCGGTCATGACCTCGTCGGTGAGTTTCCCTTCCGACCAGGCTTTTGCCGCAAACTGATGTGAACGATGCGCCAGGGCATCCTGCTGTTCGCGGGTAATGCCGTACGTTTTGGCCATCTGCTCGGCGGTATCGCCCATGCGCAGGCCGGTGGAGTATTCCGCGACGGCAGGTGGCACAGGCAGGAGATCGCGCAGGCGTAAACGCGAGAAAAGTTTCAGTTTCTGCCCGGTCGTGCGGGCTTTGTTGGCATCCACCAGGATGCGCGCCAGCTTTTTGCTGACCCCAATCGGCAGTACCGAAGAGGAGTCCGCCCCACCTGCAATCCCGGCGCGAATAGTGCCCGCCATCAGGCTTTCTGCGACGTTAGCCACGGCCTGGAAACTGGTTGCACAGGCGCGGCTGACGCTGTAGGCATCGGTATGAACGTTCATCCCGGTCCCGAGAACAATTTCTCGTGCAATATTGGGGGCTTCCGGCATCTGCACCACCTGGCCGAAAACCAGTTGTTCGATGACCTCAGGCGGAATTTCGCTGCGAGCCAGCATCTCCCCCACTACCATTTTCCCCAGGTCAACAGCCGGTATGCCGTGAAACGCCGTAGCCTGACGAGCAAATGGCGTGCGCAACCCACTGACGATGGCAATACGGTCGCCCTGACGGGTAATAAGCGGTAATGCCTGACTCATAACACTCCCCTGTAAAAAATTTTCGCAAACGTTAAGTGGTCTGACCTGATAATAGTCTTAACCATTTTTTTACATTCAGCCAATCGGGGAAACGAAAAAGTGCGAGCTAAGACACAGAGAAAAAAAAGAAAAATGCCCCTGCATGGCAGGGGCATTTGTGCAATGTGTTGCCGGATGGTGGCGTTGCCTTACCCGGCCTACAAAATCGAGGCCCGTGCAAGCGAAGCGCCGCCGGGCAAAAAGAAATTAACGCAGGCCTAACTGGAAAATCAGCGTTTCGGCTTCGCAGGCGAAGACAAAATCGATATCCAGCTTCACGCCGCCGTCTACTTCAGTGAAGGTCGACTTGATTTCGCACGGATCGGATTCGACGTCACGGGCACGCTTGCTCAGCGCGGCCAGAGTCTCTTCCGCTTCGGCACGGTTGGTGAATACACGGCTGTAAGAGGCGGTGCAATCGGAGTTGTCCATGATGGTGCCAACATCCATACAGCAGCAAACCGGGGTTTCATCAGCACTGCATTTACTCATAGCTCAATTTCCTCTGTATTCGCGCAGCGCGCGAGATAAACACGATGCTGATATTTTACGCCCCGGCGCGGGCGCTCTCCAGCCGTTAATGGCGTAAAAGCGGATAAGTGACCAATATCACACTAAAAAATGATCTAAAACAAAAACCACCCTTTTGGGTGAGTTGTGATGGTCACAATTTTGCCAACCAGATCTCGTTTCGTGAAACATGTTTGAAAATATTAATAAACAAACTTGCAACATTCATGCTGGTCGGACCTATACTCACGCCACTGGTCTGATTTGTCTGTCATACCTCAGACCCTACACTTCGCGCTCCTGTTACGGTATGTAACAATTATTGAATAAAAATAACTCAATGAGGTTATGGTCATGAGCCAGAAAACCCTGTTCAACAAAACTGCGCTGGCAGTCGCAGTGGCAATCGTCTCTACTTCCGCCTGGTCAGCGGGCTTTCAGTTAAACGAATTTTCTTCCTCTGGCCTTGGCCGCGCGTATTCAGGGGAAGGTGCTATTGCTGATGATGCGGGCAACGCGAGTCGTAACCCCGCATTGATCATGATGTTTGATCGTCCAACCTTCTCCGCCGGGGCGATTTTCGTTGACCCGGGCGTTGATATTACAGGCCGTTCTCCTACCGGTGCCAGCCTGAATTCAGATAACATCGCGCCAACGGCGTGGGTGCCAAACCTGCATTTCGTGGCGCCTATAAATGACCAGTTTGGCTGGGGTGCCTCCGTGACCTCTAACTACGGTTTGGCGACCGAGTTTGGTGATAACTACGCAGCAGGTGCCTACGGTGGTAAAACTGACCTTGAAACCCTGAACCTGAACCTGAGTGGCGCTTACCGTCTGGACAGCCACTGGAGCTTCGGCGTGGGCTTTGATGCGGTGTACGCCAAAGCGAAAATCGAGCGCTATGCGGGTGATCTGGGCAAAATCGTCGCGGGTTCAGGCGCACTGCCGCCACCACTGGCGCAGCAAGTGGCGGGCATTCCGGCAGACACCCAGATTGCTTATCTGAAGGGTGACGAATGGGGCTTCGGCTGGAACGCCGGTATCCTGTACGAACTCGATAAGAACAACCGTTACGGATTTACCTACCGTTCCGAAGTAAAAATCGACTTTGATGGCGATTACAAGAGCAGCCTGCCTTCCGCCTATAACCAGATTCTCGGCAACTTCGGCCTGCCGTTGGGTACCAACGGCAGTACCACGGGTGGTTCTCTGAGCCTGCACCTGCCGGAAATGTGGGAGCTGTCCGGTTATAACCGCGTGGCACCGCAGTGGGCGATCCACTATAGCCTGACCTACACCAGCTGGAGCCAGTTCCAGGAGCTGAAGGCGACCAACAGCAAGGGCGACACGCTCTTCTATAAAGATGAAAGCTTCCGCGACGCTTACCGCATCGCGCTGGGGACCACCTACTATATGGATGATAACTGGACGTTCCGTACCGGTATTGCCTTCGATGACAGCCCGGTTCCTGCCGACAAACGCTCCATCTCTATTCCGGATCAGGACCGTTTCTGGCTGAGCGCAGGTGCGACCTATGCCTTCAATAAGGATGCCTCAATTGACGCCGGTATCTCTTATATGCACGGTCAAAAAGTTTCCTTCAAAGAAGGTCCGTATGAGTTCTCTTCCGAAGGTAAAGCCTGGCTGTATGGTATGAACTTCAACTACGCGTTCTAATCGCGCAGGAATTGAAAAAGGTGAGCATCGCTCACCTTTTTTATTTACTCCGAATCGATATCTTTTAGTTCGTTCTCGATCGCCTTCGCGTTTGGATTCTCTTCCGGTTTCAGCTTACCGCCGTTTGCAATAAAGTCATGATTCTGGAAGTACGCTTCACGCACCATGATGTACGGGTCAGAAGACTGACGCAGCAGACCGTCGGAGTCGAGCAGTTGTGCGCGGGTTTCAATCCCTTCCACCGTCCATTTACCCACCGACAGCGGCCAGGTCAGCCACGACAGGACCGGATACAGCGTATCCACCATATCGCCGCCATCATCACGGAGAGTAAAGCTGCCGTAGAACGGTAATTGCACGTAGGGACCATACCCGACGCCATAATGTCCCAGCGTGCTGCCGAAACGGTGCGGCTGTTCACGCTGCAGTTTCGGGTTAGCCATGCCGGCAACATCGATAAAGCCCCCCATCCCCAATATGGAGTTCAGGAAGAAGCGGGTAAAGTGGACCATCCCCTGATACGGGTCACCCTGCAGGAAGTAGTTCACCATGACCGCAGGTTCTTCGAGGTTGCTGGTAAAGTTACTTAACCCATTACGCGCAGGTTGTGGAACATAATCACGCCATGCTACAGCTACCGGACGAACCACATACGGGTCCAGCACGTTGTAGTTGAAGTTATACATTGAACGGTTAAATCCTTCGAGAGGATCGGAGCGTCCCGTTTGCTCCCCGGAGCTGGCGCAGCCCACAAGCATCGTCGCGCCCAGCGCAAGCGCCGACAGCCGAAGTTTCATAAATATCTCCCTGTTCAGTATGGCTATCATTGATTGCCATCCGTAACGGAGCCGTTGACGCTCCGTCTGTAAACGTGCAAGCGATTGTAACAGCACGTTTACCGATGTCTATGAGCACAATTACGGGCAGTAACCACCGTGACTCTGATCTCAGCATAGCCTAGCTTTTGGAATTCGTTTCGCTGGCAATTTTATAATGTCTTTGAAAGAGATGTATCACCTTTGTTGTCATTGCCACCAATTTAAGACCATCCCCACAGGCATCCGGATAAAAGCCGCTACGCTTTAAAGAAAGATCAACCTCCGGGAGCAGATATGAAAGAAGTGGGTGAAGAAAAAATTGGCGAGAGTAATGAGGAGATTGAAATTGAAAGCGAGGAGAAAGCGCGCGGCGAGAAGATAGAAATTGATGAGGATCGCCTCCCTTCCCGCGCGATGGCCATCCACGAACATATACGCCAGGATGGCGAAAAAGAGATGGAGCGCGATGCTATGGCCCTCTTCTGGTCGGCTATCGCTGCGGGTCTGTCAATGGGGGCGTCCCTGCTCGCAAAAGGGATATTTCATGTTCAGCTGGAAGGTGTGCCCGGAGGCTTTTTACTGGAGAACCTCGGCTATACCTTTGGTTTTATTATCGTCATTATGGCTCGCCAGCAGCTGTTTACCGAAAACACTGTCACCGCCGTTCTGCCGGTGATGCAAAACCCTACCCTCGGCAATTTCGGTCTGTTAATGCGTCTGTGGAGCGTGGTGCTGCTGGGCAACATCATCGGTACCGGCATCGCGGCCTGGGCGTTTGAATATATGCCCATTTTTGATGAACCCACCCGGGACGCATTTGTGAAAATCGGCATGGACGTGATGAAAAACACGCCCGTCGAAATGTTCTCTAACGCCATCATCTCCGGCTGGATTATCGCCACGATGGTCTGGATGTTTCCTTCTGCCGGTAGCGCAAAAATTGTGGTGATCATCCTGATGACCTGGCTGATCGCGCTGGCCGACACCACGCACATTGTGGTCGGTACCGTGGAGATCCTCTATCTGGTCTTTAACGGTACGCTGCACTGGAGCGATTTTTTCTGGCCGTTCGCCCTGCCGACGCTGGCGGGAAATATCTGCGGCGGGACGTTTATCTTCGCACTGTTAAGCCATGCTCAAATCCGTAACGACATGTCTAACAAACGCAAAGCTGAGCGTAAGGCGCGGGAAAATGATGATAAATCGACAAAAAAATTGACCTGAATGGTGACTCTTTGAGCAGTCAGGCGGCGATGCGCTTAACGCAAAGTGTAAATAACGCTATACTCGTGCCGCCTCGTCCCCTTAGTTAAATGGATATAACGAGCCCCTCCTAAGGGCTAGTTGCAGGTTCGATTCCTGCAGGGGACGCCATCTTTTCCGCACAACGATAAACCGGCACGCGCCGTGTCGTTCCGGTCAGATTGTCAAATACCTCTGTTTCAGCCGTTGCAATCCTCATCCCCGACTTTCTCAGACGCGACACCTCGGCGGCAATCCTCTGGATGCCAAACCAGAAAAGCGCATCCAGGGCGGTCACGTCCAGCCCGCTCAACAGCGCCCGCTTCAGACGTTCGACGGGAGACTTAATCTCTTTCGCAATAAGTAAAAAAGGTTCCGCGGTCTGCCGGGCCGACCCCAGTCGCCGGATACGGGTAGACAGACGGTACTGAAAACTTTCCGGAACGTCGCTCAGATCGGTTTTCACGCTCCAGACACAGCCGAAGCGTTTTCCATTAAACAGGACATTTTTCTGGCTGAGCTGGAGCTCATGACGCAGTCCAGCAATTAACTGGGGCGTGCGAACAAGCAGCAAGCGGAATGGCAGCTCAAAGCTGGTCACGTAATCGACATTGAGCAAAGCAATACGCAAGCGCTCCTCTGCCCCGGCTTTACTCTCCCTGCACTCGCGCAAAACATCCCTCCACTGCTCTGTAAGGCGAGGGGATTCATTTACTTCCGTAAAACTGTACTTTTCAATCTGATAATCGATCCGCTCAGTCACCCGGTTATTCCTGTCAGTTACGTTGTCGTCCTAAAACAGACTTTACCAGCCTCCATTGTTACGCTCCAGAGCTGACGCAAGACAATGTTGAGAACGATAAAAACTGCAAAATCAAGCACCTTTCACACTGCCGCTTTTTTAATCAAAAACGAGTAATAGCACATATCGTATAACGGTGCTACATTACGCCGCCCACCCAAATCAGCAGTGGCCAGGTAACGCCGTAAAGTTCGGTAAAGCCTGCAACCATCACCTTGAAGAACGGTCTTATCGGCACGTCGTATCGCAAACTCTGCGCTACCTTTACAGGCTTCATATAGGTTTCACTATTTTGTCTCAATCCAAATTTCAACGTGCGTTCTTACACCCGCGTTACTGGTTTACCTGGTTTGGTCTTGGCGTTCTCTGGCTGCTGGTTCAGCTTCCCTACCCCGTTCTGCGTTTGCTGGGGTCGAAGCTGGGCAGCGCATCCCGCTATTTCCTGAAACGTCGCGAATCCATCGCGCGTAAAAATATTGAGCTTTGCTTTCCACAATACAATGCCGAGGAACGCGAGAAGCTCATCGCTGAAAACTTCAAGTCTATCGGCATGGCGCTGCTTGAAACCGGTATGGCCTGGTTCTGGCCGGATGAACGTGTCCGTAAATGGTTTGACGTAGAAGGGCTGGATAACCTTAAACACGCGCAGATGCAAAAACGCGGCGTAATGGTTGTTGGCGTTCATTTTATGTCGCTGGAGCTGGGTGGCCGCGTGATGGGACTTTGTCAGCCCATGATGGCCACTTATCGTCCTCACAACAGTCCGCTGATGGAGTGGGTGCAGACGCGTGGCCGCATGCGTTCCAATAAGGCGATGATCAGCCGTAACAACCTGCGCGGTATGGTCGGAGCGCTGAAGAAAGGTGAGGCCGTCTGGTTCGCCCCCGATCAGGATTATGGACGCAAGGGCAGCAGCTTCGCACCGTTCTTTGCGGTTAAAGACGTTGCGACGACCAACGGCACCTTTGTGATTTCGCGTCTGTCGGGTGCCTCCATGCTGACCGTGACCATGGTGAGAAAAGCGGATAATTCAGGCTACCGTCTGCACATCTCTCCTGAAATGGCTAACTATCCACAAAACGAGTGCGAAGCCGCGGCGTTTATCAATAAAGTCATTGAAACTGAAATCATGCGTGCGCCAGAGCAGTATCTCTGGATGCACCGTCGATTCAAAACGCGTCCTCTTGGCGAAGCCTCGCTCTATATTTGATTGCTTTATAAAGGTTAGTTTCGCTAAGAAACTAACCTTTTCAAACACCTGTCATCACACCGCACGCCCCGCGTTCATTGCGTCGCTCAAAGTGATTTTATTGCGCGGCGAAATCAAACTGTCGCCGTTCCACGACACTCGTAACTATCGGAATTTATTTAAAAAAATCCCTCTTGCCACCCCCCATTTTTAGGCGTACATTAGCGCCGTCTGGCATCAGGAAAGCACAGAATTCTGAACTGGAGTTGGCGGCGTAACGGGAAAATTCTCATTTCCGTTTTGACCGGATTTCAGTTCTCTATAATCAGGTGGACTCTGTTTTTAAATGCGTACCACAAGATACGCGGAGCGATGAAACGTGAAATATTTCTTTATGGGCATTTCGGTGATTGTTTTAGTCTGGGCCGGAACCTTCGCCCTGATGATCTAGTGAAGAACATGCTGTCAAAAAAACAGGAGCCATTGGCTCCTGTTTTTTTATGTCATGACGACGCGGGGGTTTCAGCAACGCTCTTTGAGGTGAGTAGACCGTCGGCGCGGAACATACTCTTGATGCCCCTTACCGCCTGACGAATACGGTCGCTGTTTTCAATCAGGGCAAATCGCACATGGGTATCGCCATAATCACCAAAGCCAATGCCCGGTGACACACAGACCTTTGCATCCTGGAGCAGTTTTTTGGCAAACTCCAGCGACCCCATCGCCGCATACGGCTCCGGAATTTTAGCCCAGACGTACATGGACGCTTTCGGCATTTCTACCATCCAGCCCGCTTCATGTAACCCTTTGACCAGCACGTCGCGACGGCGCTTATACTGGGCCGCAATATCATGAACACATTGCTGATCGCCCTCCAGGGCAGCGATAGCCGCAACCTGTAACGGCGTGAAGGTGCCGTAGTCGTGGTAACTCTTAATACGCGCCAGTGCACTCACCAGCGTTTTGTTACCCACCATAAAGCCAATACGCCAGCCCGCCATGTTGTAGCTTTTCGACAGGGTGAAGAACTCTACCGCCACGTCACGCGCGCCCGGGACCTGCATAATGGATGGCGCTTTCCAGCCATCATAGACGATGTCAGCATAGGCTAAATCGTGCACCACCAGCACGTCATAACGCTTCGCCAGCGCAACCACTTTCTCGAAGAAATCGAGCTCCACGCACTGAGCCGTTGGGTTCGACGGGAAACCAAGGATCATCATCTTGGGTTTCGGATAGCTTTCGCGAATCGCACGTTCCAGTTCGTTAAAGAAATCGACACCTTCCACCAGCGGCACCGAACGGACCTGCGCCCCGGCAATCACCGCGCCGTAGATGTGGATTGGGTAGCTGGGATTCGGTACCAGCACCGTATCGCCATGATCCAGGGTAGCCAGCATCAGGTGTGCCAGCCCCTCTTTCGAGCCGATGGTCACAATGGCTTCACTTTCAGGATCGATATCAACCTGATAGCGATCCTGATACCAGCGCGAGATCGCGCGACGTAACCGAGGAATACCGCGAGACGTGGAGTACCCATGAGTATCCGGACGCTGCGCTACCGTGCAGAGTTTCTCTACAATGTGCGCTGGCGTTGGGCCGTCAGGGTTACCCATACTGAAATCGATAATATCTTCGCCGCGCCGACGTGCAGCCATCTTCAGTTCAGCGGTGATATTGAAAACATAAGGGGGGAGACGATCGATACGCGTAAAACGGCGTTCAGGACTGAATTCAGCCATAGATTCCTCAGATTAACGTTAGCGCCCGGACCGTCCGAGCGACGCTGCCACTGATGTGGCGTGTTTAGAAAATAACCTGAAAAAATTCATGCTGTCGAGAGGGAAATGAAAAAAAAGCGTTCGCACAAAAACCGGAACATTGCTGTGGCTAAAAGCGGAAGCCTTTGTTTCATGACTGTCTTTCTGATAGCTGTTATTTAACACAATGATATCAAACCAGTTACCTGACGCCGGCCCAACAATCGCAAATCAGGACGCGTCAATCCTCACCCGATAATCCCCTTTGCAAATTATGGTTTTTCCTCATTTGATAAACCTGACGGATAGCTGGTCAATACGCGCCAGGTTTTTTATCATGGTTCTTTCCCGTTTTCCCAGGTCTGCTCGTGCACGAAATATTCACTATGCTGCTGGCGGTATTTGACCGTGCGGCATTAATGCTGATTTGCCTGTTCTTCCTTATTCGCATTCGCCTGTTTCGCGAGCTGTTGCACAAGTCTGCACACTCGCCTAAGGAGCTGCTGGCCGTTACCGCCATCTTTTCGCTGTTCGCCCTGTTCAGCACCTGGTCCGGCGTGCCGGTAGAGGGCTCGCTGGTTAACGTGCGCATTATCGCCGTGATGTCAGGCGGAATTTTGTTTGGCCCGTGGGTGGGCGTTATCACCGGTCTGATTGCCGGAACCCATCGCTACCTGATTGATATCGGCGGCGTAACGGCGGTGCCGTGCTTTATCACCAGCATTATCGCCGGGATACTGTCCGGCTGGATCAGCCGCAAAATCCCGAAAAAACAGCGCTGGCGCGCCGGGATTGTCGCGGGCATGGTGTGTGAAACGCTGACCATGATCCTGGTGGTCGTCTGGGCCCCCACCACCGCGCTGGGGCTGGATATCGTCTCGAAAATCGGTATTCCTATGATCCTCGGCAGCGTCTGCATCGGTTTTATCGTGCTGCTGGTGCAGAGCGTTGAAGGGGAAAAAGAGGCCAGTGCCGCGCGTCAGGCTAAACTGGCGCTGGATATTGCCAACAAAACGCTGCCGCTTTTCCGCCACGTTAACGCCCAATCGCTGCGTCAGGTCTGTGAGATTATCCGCCACGACATACATGCCGATGCCGTCGCCATCACCAATACCGACCACGTGCTGGCCTACGTCGGTGTGGGGGAACACAATTATCGCGACAATGATGACACCATCAGCCCCACCACCAGGCAGGCGATCAACTACGGTAAAATCATCATTAAAAACAATGATGAAGCCCACCGAACGCCGGAAATACACTCCATGCTGGTGATCCCGCTGTGGGAGAAAGGTGTCGTCACGGGCACGTTGAAAATTTATTACTGTCACGCGCATCAGATCACCTCCTCGCTGCAGGAGATGGCCATTGGCCTGTCGCAGATTATCTCCACCCAGCTTGAGGTCTCGCGGGCAGAACAGCTGCGTGAAATGGCAAATAAGGCAGAGCTGCGCGCGTTGCAGAGCAAAATCAATCCTCATTTCCTGTTTAACGCCCTGAATGCCATCTCCTCATCCATACGTCTTAATCCGGACACCGCCCGCCAGCTGATTTTCAACCTGTCGCGCTACCTGCGCTACAACATCGAGTTGAAAGATGACGAGCAGATCGACATCAAAAAAGAGCTGTATCAGATCAAAGACTACATCGCGATTGAGCAGGCACGCTTTGGCGACAAACTCACGGTTATTTACGATATTGATGAAGAGGTCAACTGCGTGATCCCAAGCCTGCTTATTCAGCCGCTGGTCGAGAACGCGATTGTTCACGGTATTCAGCCCTGTAAAGGCAAAGGCGTTGTGACCATCAGCGTCACCGAAAGCGGTAACCGCGTGCGCATTGCCGTGCGCGATACCGGCCACGGGATTGATCCAAAGGTCATTGAGCGCGTGGAGTCTAACGAGATGCCCGGAAATAAAATCGGCCTGCTGAATGTGCACCACCGGGTGAAACTGCTTTATGGCGATGGACTGCATATTCACCGTCTTGAACCGGGCACCGAAATTGCCTTTTACGTCCCGAATGAACGCACTCCCGTTCATACATCAACATCACTGTTACCGTTGGGTGAGTAATATGAAAGTCATCATCGTAGAAGATGAAATTCTGGCTCAACAGGAGCTAAGCTGGCTTATCAAAACCCACAGCCGGATGGAGATTGTGGGCACCTTTGATGATGGTCTGGACGTGCTGAAGTTTCTGCAGCATAACCGGGTCGACGCCATTTTCCTGGATATCAATATCCCGTCGCTGGACGGCGTATTGCTGGCGCAGAACATTAATCAGTTTGCCCATAAGCCGTTTATTGTTTTCGTCACCGCCTGGAAAGAGCACGCCGTGGAGGCCTTCGAGCTGGAGGCGTTTGACTATATCCTCAAGCCTTACCAGGAGTCGCGAATAGTCAGCATGCTGCAAAAACTGGAAGCCGCATGGCAGCAGCAGAGCGCCCCCGCCACCGCCAGCCCAACAGTGCGGGAAAACGACACCATCAACCTGGTGAAAGACGAGCGCATCATCGTGACGCCGGTCAACGATATCTATTACGCTGAAGCCCATGAAAAGATGACGTTTGTCTATACGCGGCGGGAATCGTACGTGATGGCGATGAACATCACCGAGTTTTGCAGCAAGCTGCCCGCGGCACACTTTTTCCGCTGTCACCGGTCGTTCTGTGTGAATTTAAACAAGATCCGCGAGATCGAACCGTGGTTTAACAACACCTATATTTTGCGCTTAAAGGATCTGGATTTTCAGGTGCCGGTGAGCCGCAGCAAGGTGAAAGAGTTCCGTCAGCTGATGCATCTGTAAAAGCCCCTCTCCCGGGGGAGAGGGCTGTGTCGTCACAGGATTTGACCGAGAACCTGACGCAGGTGGGCACCCGCGCCAAGCAGGCCTGGGTTGTCATGCACAATAAGATAAACAGGAATGTCCTGTACGTAACTTCTGAAACGCCCTTTATCTTCAAACCCGCCGCGGAAGCCGGATGCTTTGAAGAACTCCAGGAAGCGCGGCACGATGCCGCCGGCAATGTAGACGCCACCAAAGGTGCCCAGCGTCAGCGCCAGGTTGCCGCCGAACCGCCCCATGATCACACAGAACAGCGACAGCGCGCGACGGCAGTCAATGCAGCTATCTTCCAGCGCGCGTTCGGTAACGTCTTTCGGCTGCAGATTTTCCGGCAGACGGCCGTCCGATTTCACGATCGCCCGGTACAGGTTCACCAGCCCCGGACCGGAGAGGACGCGCTCGGCAGAAACGTGGCCGATCTCCGCACGTAACTCTTCGAGGATAATCCCCTCTTCTTCACTGTTTGGCGCAAAGTCCACGTGGCCGCCTTCACCCGGCAGGCTCACCCAGCGCTGAGCCACATGCACCAGATGCGAAACGCCCAGACCCGTACCGGCCCCGTAAACCGCAATCGGCTTGCCTTCGACCGGTTCAGCGCCGCCAAACTGGATCAGATGCTCAGGCTTCAGCATCGGGATCGCCATGGAGACCGCGGTGAAGTCGTTGATGATTTCAAGATGCGCAAAACCGAGGTTTTTTTTCATCTCAGCGATGGAGAATGCCCAGGTATGGTTGGTCATGGCGACCCAGTCACCGGTTATCGGGCAGGCAATCGCGATGCAGCCATCTTCGACGCTGACCTGATGCTCTTCCAGATAGACGCGGACAACGGCCTCAAGGGAGGAATAGTCCAGCCCCGAGTAGGTTTTCGCCCGGGAAATTTCACCGCTACTTACATCGCACAATGCGAGGCGTGCGTTCGTGCCGCCCACATCACCTACCAAAGCATACTTTGTCATTCTTCTACTGCTCCGCTAAAGTCAGAATAAATCTTTTGGGACACTGTAAATTCAAGGCGTGATAACAACAACGACCGGAAGGTGAATGCCCGTGGATTATCGATCTTCGTCACAGAATAACTTTACCGTTTCAGCACCTTTTGCACTATTGCCATAAGGCTTAATGTGCAAAGTAACGTCATTGCGTTTTGTACAAGGAAATCATCATGCTCCACCCGCGAGCCAGAACCATGCTGTTGCTGGCCATTCCGGCGTTAATCATTGGCGTGGTCTCAAGTCTGGTGCTCATTGTCGTGATGAAAGTCGCGTCGGTGCTGCAAACCATGTTATGGACGGCGCTTCCAGTAAAACTGGGGGTCGCCGCTGATTCGCCTGCGTGGATCGTCATCATGCTAACGCTGACCGGTATTGCGGTAGGCCTGGTGATCCGTTTCAGCCCCGGGCATGCCGGGCCTGACCCGGCGCAGGAGCCTCTGATTGGTGCCCCGGTGCCCCCTTCAGCGCTGCCAGGGCTTATTATTGCGTTGATTATGGGCCTGGCAGGCGGCGTCAGCCTGGGCCCTGAGCACCCCATCATGGCGGTGAATATTGGGATGGCGGTGTTCCTCGGTTCACGCATTTTGCCCCGCGTAAGCGCGCTGGACTGGACCATTCTCGCCTCCGCAGGCACCATCGGGGCGCTTTTCGGCACGCCTGTTGCCGCCGCGCTGATCTTTTCTCAGACGCTCAGCAGCAATAATGATGTTCCGCTCTGGGATAAACTCTTCGCCCCGCTGATGGCCGCCGCCGCCGGGGCGTTGACGACCAGCCTGTTTTTCCATCCCCATTTTTCACTCTCCCTGCCCCACTATGGCCAGATGCAGATCGCCGATATTTTCAGCGGCGCCATCGTGGTCGCCATTGCCATTGCACTGGGAATGGTGGCGGTATGGTGCCTTCCACGCCTGCACCGTCTGGTGCATAAGCTCAAACACCCGGTGTTGATTCTGGGAACCGGCGGTTTGATTCTCGGTATTTTAGGTGCCATCGGCGGGACGATAACGCTGTTTAAAGGTCTGGATGAAATGCAGCAGCTGGCTTTCAGCCAGGTGTTTAGCGTATCCGATTATCTGCTGTTTGCGCTGATAAAACTCGCCGCGCTGGTGGTGGCTGCTGCCTGTGGTTTCCGCGGTGGACGCATCTTCCCTGCGGTGTTTATCGGCGTTGCGTTGGGGCTGATGCTGCATGAACATGTCGATGCCGTACCGGCGGCGATTACCGTCTCCTGTTCGATTCTGGGGCTGGTGCTGGTGGTGACGCGCGATGCCTGGCTGAGTCTGTTTATGGCCGCCGTGGTGGTGCCGGATACCACCCTTATCCCGTTACTGTGCATCGTGATGTTGCCCGCCTGGCTCCTGCTGGCGGGCAAACCGATGATGATGGCCTGGCGAAACGACAGGTAATCAGGCGCTATTGCGCGCCTCCAGCGCCCTGGTAATCGCCCCCAGCAGCGGCGGGATGTCCGCTTTCGGCAGCATCACTTCAACCAGCGAGAGCCGCTCGTGGTGCGCCACTTTTTCGAGGACGTCCGCCAGTTCCTCCGCTTCACTGACCCGCCAGCACTGGGCCTGAGGATCAAGGCTCAGTGCCTGCGGAATTTGCGTCCAGTTCCAGAGCGCAATGTCGTTATACCGCTGCTCAGGCCCGTGGATCGCCCTTTCCACCGTGTACCCTTCGTTGTTAAGCACCAGAATGATGGGGTGCTGTTTATCCCGCAGCATCGAGCCGAGCTCCTGAATGGTGAGCTGCGCCGCGCCATCTCCGGTCAGCACGATTACGCGCCGGTTCGGGCAGGCCGTTTGCGCACCAAATGCCGCCGCCAGCGTGTAGCCAATCGACCCCCACAGCGGCTGAACGATAAAATTCACGTCTGCCGGAAGGCGAAGATCGATCGCGCCGAAGGCCGATGTCCCCTGATCGGCAAGAATGATGTCCCCCGGTCGAATAAATGTCTGTAGCGTTCTCCAGAAATTCTCCTGCGTCAGCGAGCCGTCCGGCTGCGGGTAGGCCATCGCGCTTTGAGACGACGGTACAGGCGTGCCGTGTACGTGCTGCTTGCACAGGTCCACCAGCGTCTCAATCGCCTGATGCATTGAAATGCCGGTAAACCAGATATCACCGACGCGGGCGGCATGAGGCTGGACTTCAATGGTTTGCGCCGGGGTTAACTGGTGGGTGAAGCCAGCGGTCAGGGTATCGGTAAATCGCGTCCCGATGCACAGCACCGTGTCCGCCCCTTCAATGGCCTCTTTCACCGCGCCGGCGCTCGCCGAACCGCTGTACGTACCGTAAAAACCCGCGTGACGTTCGTCAAAAATGCCCTTACCCATCAGCATGGTGGCGTGCGCCATCGGCACGTCTTTGACCCACCTCTGCAGGGCATGTTTCAGGCCATGGCGCAGGACAAGGAAATCAGCCAGCAGCGCGGTACGCTTGCTCATGGTCAGCTTGTTCTCGGCGGCATCGCGGAACGCCTTCAGGCAGGCACTATCGGCATGCGCATGTCTGAGGGTGAGAGCGTTTACAGGCGGGGTGGCAGCCTTTTTAGCCACATCAGCAGGCAGCATCAGGTAGCCTGGGCGGCGCTCCCGGAGCATGGTGGTCAGCACCCGGTCGATCTCATAACAGGCGTTTTGTTCGGTCAGGATCGCCTGGGCGGCAGTGATCGGCTCGCTCATATGATAAAAGTGACGGAACTCGCCATCACCCAGCGTATGGTGCAGCAGTTCCCCTCGTTGCTGCGACGCCGTCCCCGGCGCGCCCACAATATGTAATACCGGAACGTGCTCAGCATAGCTGCCAGCGATGCCGTTCATGGCGCTTAACTCTCCTACGCCGAACGTCGTGAGCAGCGCGGCGAAGCCCTTACATCGGGCATAGCCGTCCGCGGCATAAGAGGCGTTTAATTCATTGGCACAGCCCACCCAACAGATATCCGGGCTGTCTATCACGTGGTCGAGAAACTGCAGGTTGTAGTCGCCTGGCACGCCAAACAGATGATCGGCTCCACATTCTGTAAGACGGTCCAGCAGGTAATCGGCGACGCAGTATGGGGTACGCATGAACAGGTATCCTTCTAATGTTGACCTCACTTTGAGTATTAAAGAAGCGTGATGACTGTCCAGAATCGGCAGTAAGAAGAGCATGGAAAGAATGCTTTACAAAAAAGGCTGCGCTATGCTGTTTTTTTTCAGGTGAATGTAAACGCATACACTGATTCTTCTCTCCAGCGCCAGAGGTCACCAGAATGGGTTATCAGCCGGACCAAAATCGTTATCAGACAATGGAATATCGCCGCGGCGGACGCAGCGGACTTTCGTTGCCCGCCATCTCGCTTGGGCTGTGGCATAATTTTGGCGACGCCACGCTGTTGGAAAACAGCCGTCAACTTTTACAGCGTGCGTTCGATTTGGGCATTACGCATTTCGACCTTGCCAACAACTATGGTCCGCCACCCGGATCCGCCGAACGTAATTTCGGCCGTATTTTGCAGGAGGATTTCCTGCCCTGGCGTGATGAGCTCATTATCTCAACCAAAGCCGGTTATACGATGTGGGAAGGCCCGTACGGCGACTGGGGGTCACGTAAATATCTGCTGGCAAGCCTCGATCAAAGTCTGAAGCGCATGGGGCTGGAGTATGTGGATATCTTCTATCACCACCGTCCAGACCCCCAAACACCGCTGCAGGAAACCATGAAAGCGCTTGACCATGTGGTGCGTCAGGGAAAAGCCTTGTATGTCGGGTTATCCAACTATCCGGCTGTTCTGGCTCGCAAGGCGATTGATATCCTCAACGATCTCGGTACGCCCTGCCTTATCCACCAGCCAAAATACTCCATGTTTGAACGTGCGCCGGAAGCGGGACTGCTGGAGGTGCTGCAGGAAAAAGGGGTCGGCTGCATTCCCTTCTCGCCGCTCGCCGGCGGGCAACTGACCAACCGCTATCTGAATGGTATTCCCGCAGATTCACGCGCGGCAAGCGACAGTAAGTTCCTTAATCCTGAGCAGATCACCGAAGAGAAACTTGAAACGGTAAGAAAGCTCAATGCCATGGCGGAAGGCCGTGGTCAGAAGCTCTCGCAGATGGCGCTGGCCTGGATATTACGCCACGAGGCGGTCACGTCTGTTCTGATTGGCGCCAGTAAAACCACACAGATAGAGGATGCGGTGGGCATGCTTAAGAATCGTCATTTCAGCGCAGAAGAGCTGGCTACCATTGACGGGATCCTGAATGGCTCAAAATAGATACGCTTTTAGCAAAAAGTGCTATCGCTTCTGAATTCGGATTTGAGGCGATGAAACGAGTCTTTACCAACTCGTAAAATTGCGTTAACAGGCCCCACAAGGCCCCGATCGTGAAGGAGAAAGAGTATGTTCAGGTCACTGATTCTTGCAGCGGTATTACTGGCTTCGGCCCCGCTGGTCGCCACTGCTGGCGAAATCACCCTGTTGCCATCAGTAAAATTACAAATTGGCGATCGTGACGACTACGGCAGATACTGGGACGGTGGCTACTGGCGCGACCGTGATTACTGGCATCGTCACTATGAGTGGCGCGGCGATCGCTGGTGGAAACATGATAATGGTTTGCATCGCGGCTGGTATAAAAACAACGCCTATGAGCGCGGTTATCGCGAAGGCTGGAACGACCGTGATGACCGCCGTGGCGGCTGGGATCGCGGCGGTAAAGGTCACGGTCATGGCCACGGTCATGGCCGTCACTAATCTAAAAAGGAGCCTCCCGGCTCCTTTTTTTATAACCCTAGTGCCGTCCCTATCAACAACCACAGGTTCAGCGCGACCACCACAACCACAATGGCCCACCCGGTCCTTTTCACCAGCGTTGAGTTAACCAGCTCACCCATCAGGGTTTTGTTGCTGGTAAAGATCAGCAGCGGCACCAGCGCCAGCGCAATCCCAAAACTCAACAGCACCTGGCTCATCACCAGAATTCGCGTGGGATCGAGCCCCATCAGAATCACGATAAATGACGGCAGCATGGTGACAGTACGACGCACCCACAACGGAATATGGAACCGGACAAACCCCTGCATGACCACCTGGCCTGCCAGGGTGCCCACAACGGTGGAAGAGAGACCGGCAGCCACCAGGCTCAGTCCAAATATCGTCGCGGCAGCATGGCTCAGTAACGGCTCCAGGGTGAGATAAGCCTGGTCGAGATCGGCAATGCCGGTATGGCCGTTAAAGTGGAAAGCGGCAGCGGCGGTCGCCATCATCGCCAGATTCACAAACCCGGCGATGGTCATGGCAATGGCCACATCCCATTTTGTCGCAGAGTAACGCTCTTTCCGCGTCCCGCCATGCAGATGCTGCGTTAATGAGGAGTGAAGGTAAATCACATGCGGCATGATGGTCGCGCCCAGCACCCCGGCGGCGAGGAACACCGCTTCCGAGGTTGGCAAATCTGGGATCAACATCCCTTTACCAAGCTGCGCCAGATTCGGCTGGGAGAAAATCAGCTCGACAATGTACGCCGCCGCGACAAACAACAGCAGACCGCCGATGACCTTCTCCAGCGGTTTTTGGCCACGACGCTGCAGCATCAGGATCAGGAACGTGGCGATCCCGGTCAGCACCGCCCCCTGCAGCAGCGACACGCCCAGAATCAGTTTGAACCCGATCGCCGCGCCAATAAATTCAGCGAGGTCCGTTGCCATGGCGATGATTTCTGCCTGCACCCAGTAAAGCCAGACGGCCGGGCGCGGGTAGTGGTCGCGAATTTGCTCCGCCAGGTTTTTACCGGTGGCAATGCCCAGTTTTGCGGAGAGCATTTGAATCAGCATCGCCATCAGGTTCGCCCAGACGACCACCCACAGCAGTTTATAGCCGAAGCTGGCCCCGGCCTGAATATTGGTCGCAAAGTTACCTGGATCGATATAGCCAATGGCAGCAATGAACGCAGGTCCCATTAATGCGAACCGCAACTTGCGCGCTGCTCTGCCACTGCTACCCTCTACGCGACTGTTTGTCATGTCTGCCTCTGAAATATAGCCTTTGCTATGTTTAATGCTACCAAAATGAGAATGATTATCAAGATCATTTATGACGTTTACAGTGATTTCTCTGATAGCTTTGAACGATAGACGGGCGGGTAATCGGGGGCGATCTAACAGAAACTGAAATCGCGCGCTCTTTTGTGAAGACTAGCACACAAACTTAACTTTTCACTCATTTACCTAACATAACGAAAATGTATTGTGGATCACTATTTTTGAGACTCGTCACAGGATGTAACTATAGTGTGCCCTTGATCTCGTTTTCTTTTCCCTTGTTACATAGAATGTGCACGAAAATTAAACCTGCCTCATATTTGGAGCAAATATGGACCGCGTCCTTCATTTTGTCCTGGCACTTGTTGTCGTTACTGCACTCGCATTGCTGGTCAGCACAGACCGCAAAAAAATTCGTATTCGTTATGTTGTCCAACTGCTGGTCATTGAAGTTTTACTTGCGTGGTTCTTCCTGAACTCCAACGTAGGCCTTGGCTTCGTGAAAGGCTTCTCCGAAATGTTCGAAAAACTGCTCGGATTCGCCAATGAAGGAACGAACTTTGTCTTCGGTAAGATGAACGATGAAGGTCTGGCATTCTTCTTCCTGAAGGTACTGTGCCCTATCGTCTTCATCTCTGCGCTGATCGGTATTCTGCAGCACATCCGCGTTCTGCCGTTTGTGATTCGTGGCATTGGTTTCCTGTTATCCAAAGTCAACGGCATGGGTAAGCTGGAATCGTTCAACGCCGTGAGCTCCCTGATCCTCGGTCAGTCTGAGAACTTCATCGCGTATAAAGATATTCTCGGCAAGATGTCCCGCAACCGCATGTACACCATGGCGGCCACCGCAATGTCTACCGTATCCATGTCGATCGTGGGCGCGTATATGACCATGCTGGAGCCAAAATACGTGGTTGCTGCTCTGGTTCTCAACATGTTCAGCACCTTTATTGTTCTGTCGCTGATCAACCCGTACCGCGTTGACGCCAGCGAAGAGAACATCCAGATGTCAAACCTGCACGAAGGTCAGAGCTTCTTCGAAATGCTGGGTGAATATATTCTGGCTGGTTTCAAAGTGGCGATTATCGTTGCCGCCATGCTGATCGGCTTTATTGCGCTGATTTCTGCACTGAACGCCCTGTTCGCCGCGGTGCTGGGTATCTCCTTCCAGGGCATTCTGGGCTACATCTTCTACCCGGTTGCATGGGTGATGGGTGTTCCTGCTCACGAAGCGCTGCAGGTGGGCAGTATCATGGCGACCAAACTGGTTTCTAACGAATTCGTTGCGATGATGGATCTGCAGAAAATTGCCAGCACGCTTTCTCCACGCGCGGAAGGCATCCTCTCCGTGTTCCTGGTCTCCTTCGCGAACTTCTCGTCTATCGGTATCATCGCCGGTGCGATTAAAGGTCTGAACGAAGAACAGGGTAACGTGGTTTCTCGCTTCGGCCTGAAACTGGTTTACGGCTCTACTCTGGTGAGCGTTCTGTCTGCGTCTATCGCAGCACTGGTACTGTAACCTTTACTGTTAAACAAAAAACCGGGAGCCTGCTCCCGGTTTTTTTATGCCCGTAACTCTTCCAGCGGTCTGGGTTTACCTATCAGATAGCCCTGCAGATAATCCACACCGCAGCGAAGCAGCATCTCCCGCTGCGCCGGTGTTTCGACGTATTCCGCAACGACGCACAGTGATTTGGTCTTCGCCAGATTACACATTGACTGCACGATCATCGCATCCATGTCATCTGTACAAATATCTTTCACAAAACAGCCGTCAATTTTAATGATGTCCGCCTGCAGACGTCGCAGACGCTCATAGTTAGCGTAGCCGGTACCAAAATCATCAATCGCAATCCGGAAACCGTAATCCCGCAGTTGCTGAATATTGTTGATGCTGCTGCCTGAATTTGAGAAAGCCTGTTCCTCCGTAATTTCAATCACGACAGCCTGCGGCGCGACGCCATACCGTTCAAAGAGCGCACAAATCTCGCCAGCGACCTCTTTTTGCATCAGCGTCAGCGGCATCAGATTGACCGAGAAGCGGGCACCGGCCTGCGTTTCAGGATTGGCGCGCAGCCACATCAGTAGCTTTTCCATAATGCACATATCGAACCGATGGCTCAGGTTAAACTGGGCAATCAATGGAATAAAGCGATCGGGGGTAATGATCTCCCCTTCACTTTCCATGCGCGCCAGGATCTCGTTGTACCCACTCCCGTCCGCCTTCTGGATGGGCTGCGCGTATAAATGGAACTGCCCTGCATCCAGCGCATGCTTAATCCGCGCGAGCATGAGTACGCGTTCGGTCGTTTGCCCTGATGCCGCTTCCAGGCTGTTAGTGAGCGCAAGCACGTTGTGCGCCCCGCAGGCCTGCTCTGCCAGCCAGCTCAGCTGGCCCAGCGTGTGATGCAGCTTTTCGCCGTTTTCGACCATTCCCCAGGATGCGCCAAATTCAATATCCAGCCCGGTGTTGTTCCAGAAAATCTTACTGCTGTTGAGCCGGTCGACCATAGTCTGAAGGCGTTCAGCAATGTCTGACCCGAGCAATACCAGCACCAGCTCGCTTCCGGGCAACTGGAAGATCATCTCATCCTTCTGCAAAAGCGGCTGAAGCGACGTGGCAATCGTTCGTTTGCAATGCACTCGCATGAGGATCCCGTAGTGGCGGCTCAAAAACTCCAGGTTGTCCATGCGCAGAATGCACACCTTGGCAGCCGGGTGGATCTCAAGATAATCCTCCAGCGCACGAATATTGGGCAAACCGGTTAACGGGTCGGTGAGCGCCCTTCCCTGCCAGCCCCGCTTCAGCCACTCGCTGCGCTGGTAAATGCGCGACATATACAGCAGACAGATGGCGAAAGAGATCAGCACGGAGAGGATGAAGGAGAGCGAATGGCCCGATTCCACCCCGTTAAGGAAGTTGTAGTTGTAGTTCAACAGCAGGAGCGCTGATGTGGCCCAAAGCAGAGAGATAAGCGCGTAGGTCAGGCGACTTATCGCTAGCGTAAAAAGAATAAAAATCAGCGGCATTAAATAGCCCGCAATGACGGGAGATTCAAAAGGCCCACATAAAATGACGAGAATGAAACTTAACAGTATTAGCCAGACGAAAATATATAATGAATTCTTGTGTAAAAACACCGGCTTCACGCTTCGCCGCCAGAAGGTCACGGCATAACGAGGATTAATTATCATTCTTAATGGGTAATAGAACATCATGGTAAAAATCAGCGCTGCGCATATCAGGCTTTGGATGTCCACTACGTTATAAATTACCGTGCCTTCGCCGAAAAAGGTTGAAATAGTCAGCGGGAAATCAAATAAATAGCCTGCCATATACATCGACAGCTTAATGCCTACCGGCACGATAAAACCGAGCCAGAAGATACGTAATCCGATATGTTTGTTAGGGATGCAGTAGCGCCAGCGCTTACCCAGCATAAGACGCAGCACGCCGCACGCTGCAAACAACGCAAAGGTCTGACAGAACAGTAATACTGAATATTGTAGCGGTGCTAAATTAACGTAAAATAAATTAGTGACAGTAAAACCTAACAATATGGGAAGTATGGCCCTGCGCCCAAATAGCAAAATAATCGCCAGCATAACGCTTAGCGGTAGCCATGCTAAATAAACGTCGTGACCATTAACCATTGCGCGGGGAGAAAGATAACGGGAGACAGGTACCGCAATCAGGCATAGCGTCAGGGCAATTATAAATATCTTTACGTTATTGTAAGTTTTTCTATTCATTAAGCAGGGACGTATATTATCCGTTCGTATCATTGACCGGGTGGATAATATGTTTATTAATTGCGCGAATCAAGTTCAAGTCTATTTATGGACTGGTTTATTGATGTCGATTGAGGTGAGAGACAGAAATATCTCTATTTGATAACAAAAGAGGGTAATGGACATAACAAACAGATAAAAAAAA
>NZ_JAIWJZ010000230.1:0-727 GCF_020216105.1 Enterobacter sp. K16B | reverse complement strand
ATCCAGCGTCATCTCATCTCCCTGTGCCTGGATCTCCACCTTCCCTTTGCCGGCAAACATTTTGATGCCCAGCTTTTGCGCAAACAGACTCACCCGCTCCCCGGCCGCCACGGTGAATCTTTTCAATGCGCTGAAATCTGTGTGCCCGCCGCTGGTGCTGATGATGTTGTCTCCCGCCGACTGCTGCAGGCTTTTCCCTGTCACCTGCGCTATCCCTTCCGGCGCCGAGACCAGCAACGCTGCTTTCTTTAAATCCGTCAGCGCCTCTGACAGCAGCGCCTTCTGCGTCTGCACATCTGCCAGTTCAGCCCTCGCCGCCTCTGCCGCGCTGCGTAACGCTTCAGCCAGGGACCATGCCTGCTCCAGCTGGCTCATCGCCGCCTGCATCTCCAGCACCTGACCCTGCGCCTTCATCTGCCCGTCAGCGCTGATAAATATCCCTTTCTGCGCCCGGATGGCGCCCCAGCTGTCGGTCCTGAGCTCAAAGCCCTCGCCGCGCTGCTGTTTCTCACTGTCGACCAGATGCCCGAGATTTAGCTGGCTCTTGCCGCCATACTCGGTACTGACCTTGATATGCTCTTTTCCGCGCTCATCGTCGAGGCGGATTTTGTTGTTCGCCGGCGTGCGCAGGACGTTACGTTTGTAGTTGCGGATGGTGACGTGGTCGCCGTGCGCCGAATCGTGCAGCACGCCGGCAATGTACGGCCGGTCCGGGTTACCGTCCTCA